>NZ_JBHYVA010000041.1:0-24730 GCF_042750055.1 Streptomyces sp. NPDC059456 | reverse complement strand
CCGTGCGGGCGGAGACCAGGAAGCCGTAGGCGGCAGGGAATACCTGCTCAGCCATGTCAGACCTTCAGCGCCCCGAAGCCGCCGGCAGTGAAGTCGTAGTTGACCGGGACCTCGATGAGGTACGGGCGGCCCAGCTCGGCGCCCTTGCGCAGGGCGGCCAGCAGCTCCTCGCGGGTCGAGGCCTTGGTGGCCTCCACGCCGTTGGCCTGCGCCAGCTGGACGAAGTCCACGCCGGTGAACTTCACGGCCGGGTCGTGGCTGCGGTGGTGGCCGATGTTCTGGTACAGCTCGATCAGGCCGTTGGTGTCGTTGTTGACGACGACGGTGACGATCGGCAGGTTCAGGCGGGCGATGGTCTCCAGGTCCGCGCTGTTGGAATGGAAGCCGCCGTCGCCCGCGATGAGGAAGGTCGGCTGCTCCGGGCGGGCCATCTGCGCGCCGATCGCGGCCGGGATGCCGTAGCCGAAGCTGGAGCAGCCGGCCGAGGTCAGGAAGCCGAACGGCTGGTCGGCGCGGGCGAAGAGCACGCCGTAGTGGCGGAAGAAGCCGATGTCGGACACGATCGTGCCCTCGCCCGGCTCGGCGGTCTCGGCCATCACGGTGTTCATGGCGTCCATCACCTGGTGGACGCGCATGCCGTCCTCGTAGTGCTCGGGGTCCGCCAGGAACTCGGCGATGCGCTCGCGCAGCGGCGCGATGTCGTGGCGGTCCTTCGCGGCGAGGCCGTCGGTGGCGGCGTCCAGGTGCTGCACGAAGGCGAGCACGTCGGTGACGACGTCGACGTCCGGGCGGTAGATCCGCGGCACCGGGTTGGCGGTGGGGGAGATCCGGACCGTCTTCTTCTCGATGCCGCGTTCCCACATCGAGGGGCGCAGGTCCTCGGCGTAGTCGTAGCCGATGGTCAGGATGACGTCGGCGGGACCGAAGAGGGTCTCCAGCGCCGGGAACGACAGGATGCCGTCCATGTAGCCGGTGACCGCACCGTAGTTCAGCTCGTGGCCGTGCGGGAGGACGCCCTTGGCGATGTACGTGGTGATGACCGGGACGTTCAGGCGCTCGGCGAGGGCGCGGACGGCCGGGACGGCACCGGCGCGGATGGCGGCGGCGCCGACCACGAACACCGGGTTCTTCGCGTCCTTGACCATTGCGGCGGCCTGGTCGGCGGCCGACTCCCAGCCGGGCTGCACCGCGCCGATCGGCTTCTCGGGGGTCCGGGCCGGGCCGTGGTCCTTGGTGATGTCTATGCCCTCGGAGGAGCCGAGGAGGTCGACGGGCAGGGAGATGAACGAGGGGCCGACCGGCTCCGTCATGGCGGCGGAGACCGCGGAGTCCACCAGGTCGGTGATCTCCGCCGGGCGCTCCAGCTCGACGGCGTACTTCGTCATCGGCTCGGCGATCTTCACCAGGTCGAGGCACTGGTGGGTGTCGTTCGGGAAGATGTCGTGCGACTCGGACTGCGCCGCCAGGGCGATGACCGGGGAACGGTCCAGCATCGAGGTGGCCATGCCGGTCGACAGGTTGGTCATACCGGGGCCGAGCGTGGCCCAGCAGGCCTGCGGGCGGCCGGTGATGCGGGCCAGGACGTCGGCGGCGACGCCGGCGGTGAACTCGTGGCGGGTGAGGATGAACTCCACGCCGTCCTGCTCGTCGAACAGGATGGAGGCCGCCTCGCGGCCGACGACGCCGAACACCTTCTCGACGCCGTGCTCCTTGAGACGCTTGAGAAGAGCGTGGGCCGCGGTGGGGTGCTCGCTGGGGCCGGTGGATACGCGGGACATGTAAAACCAGTCTCCTGTCCGAATTTCGGTGGGGCGGGCCCACCTTGGGCCGCCGATCTCTTTTCGGACTCTCGTCCCGGTATCCGGGAGCGGACGGAGAGCGACCGAAGAGCGGAGCGGACCAGGATCCAGCCGTGAGAACAGATGTCGTGGTAGATGAGTGGCCAACTCCCGAGCACGCGAGGGAAGTCGGCTGGGACGCGCTGGCCGGCGCGGAGGACTTCTTCCTCACCCCGCCCTGGATGCGGGTGCTGCACGACTCGTCCGGCGCCCGGATGCGGTACCTCACCGCCCGCGCCGGCGGGGAACTGCTCGCCGGGCTCCCGCTGGTGCTGGCGACCCGGGAATCGCCCTGGTCCCTGGGCCGCACCGACCTGCTGATCGCGCACTGCGCGGCCGAGGGGATGGCGGGGGCCGCTGAGGTCTCGGCCGCCTTCGGCGACCTCGGCCGGCTGATGCCCTCGATGATGCTCGGCGGCCGCCACCTCGGCCGCACCCGCCTGCTGCTCGGTCCCGGCGCCGACGCGGACACCGCCCACCTGGTGGTGGAGCGGGCCGAGCGCACCGCCGCCGAGGCGGGCTGCCGCTCGGTGTGCTTCCCGTACGTGGATTCCCGCGACACCCTCCAGCTGCAGGTCCTCGCGGAGCGCGGCTACACCTCCCACGTGTCGGGCGAGTTCGCCACGCTCACCCTGCCGGGACGGGACTTCACCGACTACGCGATGGGCCTGCCCGCCGCCCGCTCCCGACGGGTACGGTCGGAGCGGCGCCGCATCGAGGCCTGCGGGGCCGAGATCACCCTCGCCCCGCTCGACCCGGCCGACATCCCCCGCCTCGCCGAGCTGGAGACGCAGCTCTTCGCCAAGTACGGGATGGCGGGCTGGGACCCGCGCCGCTCGGAGGCGGTCCTGGAGGCCGCCCACCGGCAGCTGGGGGACCGGGCGCTGGTGTCCAAGGCCGTCCTCGACGGTGAGATCGCCGGCTTCGGGCTGATCCTGGCGCACGGCGAGGACTGGTTCGCCCACCGGGCCGGCTTCGACTACGCCGCCCAGGCCCGGGCCAAGCTGCCCCTGTACTACGAGCTCCTCTACTACACCGTCGCCGACCGGGCACCCGCGGCCGGCGTGCGCCGGGTGCACTACGGCATCGGCTCCACGCAGGCCAAGGCCTCCCGCGGCTGCGCCCTCTCCCGCCAGTACCTCCACGTCAAGGAGCTCCCCGCATGACCGGCTGGAACGCGGCGATCGGATCGGTGGTCAACCCCTCCACCCGGCGCGGAGGGCGGCTGGAGATGGTCGCCTCCGCCGACGTCGACTCCCTCGACCCCGCCCGCACCTACTACGTGTGGTCCTGGCTGCTCCAACGCGCCCTGAACCGCACCCTGATGGCCTTCGGCACCGACCCGGAGCGGGCGGAGGTCGTCCCCGACCTCGCCGAGGGCCCGGGCGAGGTCTCCGCCGACGGGCTGACCTGGACCTACCGGCTCAAGCGCGGCATCCGCTTCGAGACCGGCGAGGAGATCACCTCCCACGACGTCGCGTACGCCGTGGAGCGGGTGTTCGCCCAGCACGTCCTGCCCGGCGGCCCCACGTACCTCACGGACCTCCTCGACCACGGCGGCTACCGCGGTCCGTACGAAGGGCAGCGCTGCCCGGCCGTCGAACGGCCCGACGAGCACACCGTCCGCTTCCGCCTGAAGCGGCCCTTCGCCGACTTCGACTACCTGATGGCCCAGCCGAACACGGCGCCCGTCCCCGAGCACCGCGACACCCGCGAGGCGTACGGGTCGCGGCCGGTCTGCTCCGGCCCGTACCGCATCCACCGCCACGAGCCCGGCCGCGTGCTGCACCTGGTGCGCAACAACGCCTGGGAGCGGAGCACCGACCCCGTCCGCCCCGCCCTGCCCGACGAGATGACCGTGGCCTTCGGGGTCGAGGTCAACGAGATGGACGACCGCCTCCTCGCCGGCGAGTTCCACGTGGACGTGGAGGGCCGCGGCATCCAGCACGCGGCGCGCGACCGGATCCTCGCCGACCCGGCGCTGCGGGCGCAGGCCGACAATCCGGCCACCGGCTTCCTCCAGTACGTCACCGTGCAGACCGCCGTCCCGCCCTTCGACAACCTGCACGCCCGGCGCGCCGTCTTCTACGCCGCCGACAAGGCCGCGCTGCTGGACGCCCGCGGCGGGGACGGCGTCGGAGGCTCCCTCGCCACCGGCCTGATCCCGCCCCACCTGCCCGCACACAGCAGCCAGGACCGCTACCCCTCCGGGCCCCGGCTCACCGGCGACCTGGACGCGGCGCGCGCCGAACTGGCCGCGGCCGGGCTGCCGGACGGCTTCGAGACCGTGATCGGCACGCAGCCCGGCAAGTTCGAGCTGGTCGCCCGCACCCTCGCCACCAGCCTCGCCCGGGTCGGCATCCGGGCCCGGGTGGAGGTCCTCGACACCGCCTCCTACTACCGCACCGGCCTCGGCAGCCCGCGGACCGTCCGCAGGCTCGGGCTCGGCCTCGGCATCACCGACTGGGGCGCCGACCATCCCACCGAGTACGGCTTCCTGGCCCCGCTCGTCGACGGCCGGCAGATCAAGCACGGCGGCGGCAACTTCAACTTCGCCGAGCTCGACGACCCGCTGGTCCGCACCCTCATCGACGAGGCCTGCGCCACGACCGGGGCCGCGGCCCGCCGCGGGGTGTGGCGCCGGATCGAGAAGGCCGTGATGGACCGCGCCGTCATGCTGCCGATGGCCCACGACCGGACGCTGCACTACCGCCACCCCGACCTGACGAACGTCTACGTCCACCCCGCCTTCGGCCTCTACGACATCCAGGCCATGGGAGTACTGCGATGAACCCCGACCTCACCCGCCTCGACCTCACCCGCCCCGACCCCACCCGCCTCGACCTCACCACACTCGACCCGGCCGACCGCAACGCCGTCGACGACGTCTTCGAGCTGCGCACCCTCGTCCACCGGGCCGACACCCCCCACCTGCCCGCGCCCTGCCTCGCCGACTTCGTCGGCTCGCTGATGGTCGCGCCCCCGGCCACCAGGGTCGAGGAGTGGGCGGGCCGCGACGCAGCCGGGCGGTGCACGGCCTCCGTACGCCTGGAGTTCCCCCGGGAGGAGAACACCGAGACGGTCACCGCGGCCGTCCTCGCCGTCCACCCGGCCCTGCGCCGGCAGGGTGCCGGGCGCCGCCTGGTGGAGTTCGTACGGGAACGGGCCGAGGCGGCGCAGCGCTCGCGGATCCTCTTCACCGCCGACTCCGGTCCCTCGGGGCGGGCCGCCGGTGCCGCCCGAGGGCCGGCGCACCACCTGGCCGCGGCCGTCGGCGCCCGCCCGGCGTGGACGCTCGACCACCTGCGCCTGGACGTCGCGGACGCGCCGCTGCCGCAGCCGCTGCCGGATTCGATGTCCGTCCGGTACTGGGGCAGCGAGGTCCCCGAGGAACTGGTGGAGCAGGCCGCCCGGCTCGAGGCGGCCCTCTCGGCCACCGCCCCGGCCGGCGACCCGGGACGGGAGCCGCAGCCCGCTGCGATCTCCCGCATCCGGGACTTCGAGCGGATGCGGATCACCCGCGGCCGGCGTGCCCACCAGTGCGCGATCCTCGACGACGGCACCGGGCGGATGGCGGCCTGGACGGCGCTGTCGATGACCCGCGCCAACCCGGACAACGCCCTCCAGGCGATCACCATCGTGGACCCCGCGCACCGCGGCCGCGGGCTCGGCCGCCAGGTGAAGGCGTACAACCTGGCCCGCGCCCGTGCGGCGGAGACCCGGCTGGCCCACGTCGACACCTGGAACGCCTCCGGCAACGCCCCCATGCTGCGGGTCAACGCCGGCTTCGGGTTCGTGCCGGCCGGCGCCCGGTGGGCCTGGGAGCTGAGCACCGCGCGATGACCCCCGAGTTCGGGCGGCTCTTCGGCGCCCACACCGCCTCGCAGTTCGGCTTCCGGATCGCGCAGACCGCCTTCCCGCTGACCGCGCTGGCCGCCTGCGGGGCCTCGGCGGCCGGGGCCGCGGCGCTGATGGCGGTGCAGACCGCCGGGTTCCTGCTGGTCGGGCTGCCCGCCGGGTCCTGGGTCGACCGCTGCCGCAAGGTCCCCGTCATGGTGGCCGCGGACGGGGTGCGCTGCGCCACCGCCCTGTGCGTCGCCCTGGCGTGGGCCGGGGGCCGGCTCGAGCTGGGGCTGCTGTACGCGGCCGCGTTCGCCGTCGGGGTGGCCTCCGTGTTCTTCGACGTCGCCGCCCAGTCGGCGGTGCCCGCGCTGGTGCCAGCCCGGGACCTCGTCGCGGGCAACGCCCGGCTGTCCGCGGCGGAGTCCGCGGCGGCCGTCCTCGGGCCGGTACTCGCCGGCGCCCTCGCCCGGACCGCCGCGCCACTGGGCTTCGTGCTTTCCGCCCTGGGCTACGCCGTATCGACCGCCTTCCTGCTGCTCACCATCAAGCACCGCCGGCGTCCGGGGCGACCGGGGTCCGGGGCGGAGTCCCCGCAGACGGAGAAGGGGCGGGGCGGGCAGGAGCTCCGCGCAGCGGCCCCGTACCCCCGCCCGGCGGCGCGAGCCGGAGTCCGGCGGGACGTCGCCGAAGGCGTCCGCTTCGTCGCGGCCCACCCGGCCCTGCGCCGCATTGCCGCCGCGACCGGCCTGTTCAACGCGGCCTGGTCCGCGGTGGCCGCCCTGCTGATCGCCCTGATGCTCGCGCACGGCCTCTCCCGCACCGGCGCCGGCGCGGTCATGTCGGCCCTCGGCGCAGGCGGCCGGGCCGGCTCGTTCGCCGTACGCCGCCTCGCGCAGCGGCTCGGAGCCGGCCGGTCCATCACCGTCGGGCTGATGCTGCCCGCCCCCTTCGCCCTCCTCGCCGGCTTCACCGGCCGCGTCCCGCTCTGGGCCACCGCGGTCGCGCTGTTCGGCGTGGGCGCCGGGGCGGTGGTGTACAACGTGGCCCAGATCAGCCTGCGCCAGTCGGTGACCCCGCCGGAGCTGCTCGGCCGGGTCAACGCCACGATGCGGACCCTGGTGTGGGGGATGATCCCGCTCGGCGCGGCCCTGGCCTCCGCCGCCACCCGCATCGCGGACCCGGCCGACGTCGTCCTCGCGGGCGGCGGCGCGGCCGCCTGCGCCTGGGTGCTGCTGCTGCGGCTCCCCGGGAACCGGACGGAGAGTCCGCGAAGAGGAGCGGAACCCAGCGTGGGCGACACCGCACAGGACATCGTGGCGTCGTCCCCGCGGTGAGCCTCCCCGGTCCCTGACCGGGGCGGGGAGCCGGGGCGGGGGGGGGCGGGCCCCCCCCGCGCCAGGGCGCTCAGGACTCCCCGGGCTTCGGCCTCCGCCTCGGCGGGTCGTTCCTCGTCGATCAGCACCCGCGCGCGGTTCAGACGGGCGGGCAGCAGCAGATCGTGGTGGACGTCGTACGTCCGCTCGGCTTCTGCGATCACCGCCTCGAACTCGGCGAGCAGTGACGGCTCTCGTCGTCCGTGGGCGCGCGCCGCGTGGGCGGCGACGTAGGCGGCGAACCAGACGGTGGCCGGCCGGCGGTCCCGTCCCCTCCGGCCCTGCCGGGCCGTGGCGAGGGCGCGTGCCCGCGCCTCCGCCTCCTCGAACCGGCCCTCTTCCATCAGCGTGCGGGCGTCGTCGAGGACGGCGAGGTGCCAGGGGGCGGGTGCGCCGCCCTTCCACGCCAACCAGGATGTCGCCTGCCAGGTGCGTCCGCGGTCCGTCATAGGAGGCGAGGGTACGTGCCCACCGGTGACCGGCGAACACCGGCCGGTCATGGGGGGGCATGGCCCGGCCGGGCGCCCGCGGGGCGGGCGGGGCCGGCCGGGGCTGGTCCGTGACGTGCCCCGCCGGGGCTAGTTGCGGCCGGCGCAGGGGTCGCAGCAGGAGGGGGCGGGTTCGACGCACACGCTGACGGTGTCGGTGTTGTTCGCGGTGTCCGGGTCCTTCTCGTTGGCGGTGGCGGTCGCGGTGTTGCCGATCAGGCCGGCCTGCGTTGCTTTGGCCCGCAGGACGAGGGTGGCCGTGGCACCCTCCGGCACGCCTCCGACCGACCAGCGTCCGGTGGCCGGGGCGTAGCTTCCGGGGCCGTCGGCGGACAGGAAGGTGAGGCCTTCGGGCAGTTGGTCGGTGACGGAGACGCCGGTTGCGGCATTGGGGCCGGCATTGCGGACGGTGATGCGGTAGGTGACCGTCTGGCCGACCGTGACGGTGGTCGCGTCGGCAGCCTTCGTCACGATCAGGTCGGCGGCCGGTTTGACCTGCGTGACCTGCTCGTTGGAGGTGGAGGTGAGGGGTTCCGGCTTGTCGCCGAGCCGGTTCTCGTACGAGGCGGTCGCGGTGTTGCTGATCTCCTTGCCGCCGCTGGCCCGGTCGATGGTGACCCGGTACTCGACCGTGGTCCCCGCGGGCAGCGTCTCGGTGTTGGGCAGGCTGCCCCCGTCCGTGGCGGTGGCGCCGTTGCCCAGGTAGAAGACGGCCTTGTTCGCCCGGGTGTCGTAGGCGGCCTGGTCGTCACCCCGCGCGTCGCTCTTGGCACCGGCGTTGGGGCCGTCGACGATCCGCAGGGAGCCGGGCAGGTACGTGGTGCCCGGCGGGACCGCGTCGGTGAGGACGAGGTTCTCCGCCGGGCCGCCGCCCACGTTCTTGGCGGTGATCCGGTAGGTGATGACGTCGCCGACTTCCAGCGGTCCGGTGGGGATGGCGGCCTTGTCCAGCACGACCGAGGGGGCGGTCCCGAAGAAGATCCCATCCAGGAAGTTGCCGATGCTGCGGACGCCGCCGGCGGCGGAGATCGAGCGGAACGCGAAGCGCGTCAGCGTCTGGCCCGCCGGGACGGTGTACGTGCCGGTGTAGTAACCCCAGGCGGTGTTGCCGTCGGTGAAGCGCCGCTGCTCGGCCGGGGCCGCAGGTGCGCCGATGTCCAGCGCCATCGTGTCGTCCCCTTGGCGCCCGCGGTGGTACAGCCGCCAGTACAGCTTCGTACCGGGGGTCGTCGGCAGGTCCTGGTAGAGCGTGGAGACCTCGTTCGCGTTGAGTTCCGCGAACTGGGCGCCTTCGGCCGCGGGCACCCCTTGGAATCCCGAGTGCCACAGCTCGATCATGTGGTCGGAGGCGGTGGTGAGCCAGCCCGGGACCCGCTTGGCCGCCTGCGTCTGTGAGGAGTCCGGCAGGATCTCCACACCGGTCACCCCGGGCTGTTCGAAACTGCCGTTGGCCAGGGCGACCCGGAGCGGAACGGGAGGTGTGGTCATGGTGCTTCCCTTCGCGTCGACGCTGATGAAACGCACCACCGATCGGCTGCATCTGCTGCGTGCCGTGGCGGAGCCGGAACACGCCGCAAGGGCACCGCATACGACCCGAACACGTAAAGTGACGAATGCAGGGGCTCGGCCAATCCCGCGCGTCAGGGTTTGCGCAATCCACTCTCGAACCGCTCCGGCCACACCGTCACGCAGCACGGCGCAGGCACACCGCCCCGATCACACTCGCCTCCCTGCTCCCCTCCCGCCCGCACCGTCATGACCGAAAGCCCCTGTCAAACGCCGTACGCCCACCACGCTTGCGAGTGAATCACCTCTTCGTGAAGTTGACGCCCTGTGCACGGTGGGCGAGGGCAGTGGGCGAGGGCTGCAGACCGGGGCCGCCACGGCTCGTTGCGATTCGGCGCGCGAGATCGTGGCGGAGCTGTTCTGCTGGACGTGCGGGGGGCGCCGAGTCGCGTCTGGAAGAGAGCCGGATGAGTACGTATCGAGTCGCGCAGGTCACCTCCCCCGACGGACGGTTCGATATCGTCGAGCGCGAGGTGCCGCAGCCGGGGCCCGGTCACGTGCGCATCGCCGTCGATGCCTGCGGGATCTGCCACAGCGATGCCGTCTTCGTGGGCGCCAAGGTGCCGGGCGTGCGGTTCCCGCTGGTCCCCGGCCATGAGGTCGCCGGGCGCATCGAAGCCCTGGGCGAAGGGACAGCGGACCGGGGCCGGCAGGTCGGAGACCGGGTCGCCGTCGGCTGGTTCGGCGGCAGCTGCGGCCACTGCACACCGTGCAGGCAGGGCGATTTCATCGTCTGCGAGAACCTCAAGGTCCCCGGCTGGGCGTACGACGGGGGGTTCGCGGAGGCGGTGATCGCGCCGGCGGACGCCCTCGCCCGGATCCCCGACGCGCTGGCCGCCGCCGATGCGGCACCCATGGCCTGCGCGGGAGTGACCACGTACAACGGACTGCGGCGCAGTTCCGCGCGGCCGGGTGATCTGGTCGCCGTACTCGGCATCGGCGGCCTCGGCCATCTCGCCGTGCAGTACGCGGCGGCGATGGGCTTCGAGACCGTGGCCATCGCCCGCGGCGCCGGCAAGGCGGATTTCGCCGAGCAGCTCGGCGCTCACCACTACATCGACAGCACGGCGGGTACGAGCGTTGCGGACGCACTGCGGTCCCTCGGCGGCGCCAAGGTCGTGCTGGCCACCGCGGCCAACTCCGCCGCCATCACCGCGACCGTGAACGGCCTGGCGCACCGCGGCGAGCTGGTGGTGATCGGCGCGGCCCCCGAGCCGCTGGAAATCAGCCCGATGCAGCTGCTCATGAGCGGACGTATCGTGCGCGGCCACCCGTCCGGCACCTCCCAGGACGTCGAGGACACCATGGCCTTCAGCGCGCTGCACGGGATCCGGCCGATCGTCGAAGCGGTACCGCTGAGCCAGGCCGATGAGGCGTACCAGAAGATGCTCTCGGGCGCCGCGCGCTTCCGGATGGTCCTCACCGGCTGAGCCGGCTCAGCCGGGTACGTCGCCCGGCTTCACGACCTCGCCGAGCAGCTCCGCACACAGCCCCGTTCACGAGGGAGTCAGGGCCCGAGGCGGCCCCATGTTCCTCTCGGCTGCCTACGATGTGGGCATGTCATCGTCTGGGATAGCTCCGGAAAGCCGCCAAGGGGTAAGAGGGTCGACCGGCCCGGCGCCTGCACGAGTGGATCGGATCATCAGAGCACTGTCGTGGTGGTGGGCATCTGCACCCCTCCTTCTGTTCACCCCGGCGATCGCGTATGCGATGGGGTTGCCGGACGTACGACGAGAGGCCGGCTGGACGTTCGGCCTGATGGCGCTGTTCACTGCCGCACTCGCGCCGACAGCGGGCTTGGTGGTAGCTCACGTCTGGGACCGGCGAGAGGCACGCGGACGATTCCTGATCATGGCCGCGGTGTCCAGTGTGCCGATTCTCTTCTTCTTGTTCTTCGGAGTGCTGTTCCCCGAGTGCCCGGACGGGTACCACTGCTAAAGGATGCCCTTTGACCGCTGGTCACAGGTGAGATGATCTTGCCGCGTCTGATGTGGTCACGGCATCCCCCATCGCCGGTGCAAGGGCGAAGACCTGCCCGACCGGAAGAAGGCGCACAACAAGCCCCACAAGCGGGTCCGTGCCCACTCCATGCTCGGCATCGCCCGCATGCCCAACCTCGCCCTCGCCGGATGGGCGAACGGATCGCACCCCGGCCGACCCTGCTCCCGGCAGCTCAAAGATCATTTGCGGGACAGCCTTCGGCAGGTGATCGCCGGTCAGCGCTGGGCCCCGGCGTTCGTCGGCACGAACAAGGACCGCAGGCGCCCCCACCCGACGTTCTCCTTCGGCATGGGTGGCGGAGAATGCTCCAGCGGCACGGCGCGAAGGGAACAGGACGTGGACTGGTACGGGGTCCGGTGCGTGTTCGAGTGGACGACCCGGGACGGGAGGAGCTACGAGGAGCGGATCACGCTCTGGCAGGCCTCATCGGCTGACGAAGCGATTGCCCTCGCCGAGGCGGAGGCCGAGACGTACGCCGCCGACAACGGCTTCGGCTACCTGGGTTTCGCCCAGTCCTATCGTCTGGGCGGCACACCGGGCTCGGGTGCCGAGGTGTTCTCGCTGCTCCGGAATAGCGCACTGGAGCCGAACGCGTACCTCGACGCCTTCTTCGACACCGGAACCGAACGTCAGCAGCAACACTGAGCCTTGGCCGGCCTGACGGTGATGGCCGCGTGTTGGACGGGCTCTCGACCAAGACCGCCCGCAGCAAGCAGGAGCTTCGCGTGCTTGTCCACCGGTCGTCGATCGACCTGCCTTGGTCGCACCCTGCGGTGCCCGACCGCACGGCTCTCTGTCCGGTGAGGGGAGATCGGGACCCCGCCGGCGGCGTCTGACCTTGACGGCACCCTGCTGCCCATCGACCGGATCGCCGCCGACACCCCGTACTACTCGGGCAAACACAAACGGCACGGCATGAACGTGCAGGTCCTCACCGAGGTCGGCCTCAAGTGCCGGGCCGACAAGGCGTATCAAGGTGCCGGCAGCTCCGTCCGGGTGCCCTTCCGGGGCCGTCGCCTCAAGCGGTGGCGGCGTCGGCACAACAGCAGAATCCGTTGCCCGCCGTCGAGCCCCGTGAGAGGCTCGACAGAGGATCAAGGTCCGATGGTCCGTCCCCTTCCGCTCTCGCTTCGCGACGCACAGGGAAGGGTGCGGGCCTTCTCCATGTCCACGGTTTGGAGCATTGATGTACGCAGCAGAGCCGGCAGAGGCCCGTATCGAGGATGCGGGCAACATCCTGGTTGCGCCTCCGACGTTGCAAGACAAGGACTTGAGCACGGGCTTCTTCGGGTCCGTCATCACCCCGGACGACCTTGCCACCGGTTCGACCGACCTCGCGCACAAGACCGTCTACCTGTGTGGCGATGTATCCGGGATCAGCAGCAGCCAACTCCGTTCAGCGGCCCGGGTGTTCGTCGTCCGGGACCCGTCGAGTGGTTACGAGGGGAGCGTCGACGGGCCTTGGCCCCTCGTCGACGTCGGCCGAGTTCCGATCCGCGTACACGGCGCCGGCGTGTACTACCGCCGCTTTTTCGACGTCGACGCCGATCACTTCGGGCGGATCCGTGCGGAGCACGAGTTCCAGTACCTGACGGAGTCCACCAAGCCTGGAACGGCACATCGCAGCGGAATCTATCTGACTCCTGTCACACGGAACGTCACACGGAACGGTGACGAGCTGCATTTCCGCCTGCTCCGGTGCTCCACGAACCTCTCGGGTCCGACCGAGGGATTTCGCCCGACCGACACCCGCATCGTCGAGGATCTCAACTGCGAGGCCGGTGCCGTCTTCCGGGACCAGGCACCGCTGAATCACGTCCTCGCGCAGATCTACCGCAACACCCTTGCCACGGCAGAGCGCAAGCAGTCCAAGGCCAAAATATCGGCCCACGCCGACAAGACCAAGGACATGCCCGTCAACGGAATCATGGCCTTCTGCACCTTCTATGACGGGCTCGACGGGCTACAGCAGCTGGCCGAAGACCCCTTCGACCATGGCGTGAAGGGTGTCAGCGGGCTGACCAGACTTCACTTCCGCCTCAAGGAGCCGATCGAAGAACGCGAGGGGGTCGCGCTGCCGTCGCAGTTCTCGCTGACCCTGTACCCCGGCTCCGTCTTCTTCATGCCGCTTTCCACCAACCGCCTGTACACCCACGAAATCCGTCCCTCAACGCTGGACGCCGAGCTCCTCCCGACCCGCCTGGGATACGTGGTGCGCTGTTCGAGCGCCGAAGCCGTTCACAAGGAGGGGCACACGTTCCTCAAACGGGCCGGAGATCTGTTGAAACTGGCGCCACCCACACCAGCGGGCATGGACGAGTTGCGCAGGCTGTACGCCGAGGAGAACAGGACCTCGGCCTTCATCGACTACGGCACCGATTTCCTCTTCAGCATGAACACGGGAGACTATGTTGCCCCCCGAGCCTGAGATCTCGGATGAGATCATCTCGTTCTCTCTGCCGACCGATGAGAACGCTTTTGCGGAGCTGTCCGCCTCGGCTCGCTTCGAGGACGTAGGCAAGGGGCGCCGAGGCGCCACGCTCGCCAGGATCGACGAGACGGATCGCGTGCCTCTCGTACGCACCACGTCACAATACGGCAGTCCGACGCAGAAGTTCCGGGCGGTGCACGAACGTCTGGCCCAGCGGATTCAAGAACGCGCGGCGTTTCCGGTCGGCTTCAACAACGCTCTCATCGAGAGCTACACGAACGCCTACAAAACGATGGGCAGCCATTCCGACCAGGCGCTCGATCTGGCCGACGAATCGTTCATCGCCGTCTTCTCCTGCTACGAACACCCCGAGGCGGCCCCGCAGAGGAAGCTGATTTTCGAATCGAAGGGCTCCCCCGTCGGCAAGTTCGAGATACCGCTCGCCCACAACGGCGTCGTCGCCTTTTCTGCCGACTCGAATCGACGCCTCAAGCACAAGATCGTGCTGGACCCGGCTGCCACGTCGGACAACCCGTGGCTGGGCGTAACGTTTCGAACGTCGAAAACCTTCATCCGGTTCCGGGACGGACATGCGTACCTCCCGCAGGGTGCACGCCTCACGCCGGCCGACGATGAGCAGAGGCGCGAGTTTTACCAGCTGAGGCGCCGCGAGAACAACGAAACGGACTTCATCTACCCCCTGCTGACGTACACCGTCAGCGAGAGCGATCTGATGCCACCCGTCTGACCTTTCGCAGCCGGCCGGCCGGCCGCACATCCGAAAGGCCTCCTCTCCAGCAGGGAGCGGTCGATGCCTCCCGGAACATGGAAGTCCGTACCGCTGCGCGCCTGCTCGTCCACCGCATGGCCGTCCTCCGCTCCGCCGTTGGCACCCCGTCCGCCCAGCGGGATCCGCACGCCCCGACCGGTCTTGAGGCATGGGAGTCACGCCGCCACCCAATCCGACAATCTATTCCAGCCAAAGCCTTGTTGCCTGGCTGAAACCAGTGCAATGCTGTGACGGCGGTGACCATCTCCCCTCCCCCGCGGAGTGGTCAACGGCCCCGCCCACGCACCCCCGCAGGGCGGGGCCGACCGCACAGCCGTCTTCAGGCTCCCCGACGTCCGGGCCCCGAGGTGCCACCTCACCTCACCAACGCAGCCGGGGCCGCGGCCGGTTGGGGCCCCTCAGCGGTCTCCAAGGCCTCGATAGAGTGGGGCGATGACGGGGAATCGCGGCCGCTGGCCGAAGATCGATGAGGATTGCGGCGTCGAGGACGTGACGCTCCTGATCCTGGAGTGGCTGGGCGAGCAGGGTGTGAACGCCATGATCAGGATGGACGCCGAGAGGCTGGCCGACAACGCGCCGCCGTGGACGTTCGCCGCCAGCGGCGGCCCGTTGGAGCATGGCATGCGGGCTGACGGGAGGACCGTCCGGCAGTGCATGTCATTCGCTCTGGCCCAGCTGCGCGACGCGGGACTCTCGGTTCCGTTTTGATCTCCGCCCGCCGTCGACTTGGATCACGATGCCGGCTTCGTCGATGAACAGCGGGGACGTCGGACACCGCCTCCCGGGTCAGGAGTCCTTGATCCGGACGAGGCCTCCGACCACGCCGACGTAGGCGGAGCCGTCGCTGCCCAGGGTGACCGGCGCGTAGTGGTTGTTGAACAGGGGACCACAGCCGATCAGCCGGCTCCAGGCCCGCTTCCCGGAGCGGACGTCCAGCGCGGTGAGGTACCAGGCGTCGGGGGCCGCCGCGGCGCCCTCGCGGTCGGCGGTCTGCAGTTCTGCGGCAGTCGGGTGCGTGACCGTGTACAGGAGGCCGTTGGCCAGGGAGACCTTGCTGACGACGCTGGGAATCCTCTGACTGGTGTCGGACCAGCCGAGGGAACAGGTTCGGGAGGTGTAGTCGACGTTCACACGGGCCACACCGGCTTCGGTGTCGACCTGGCGCCCTCCCAGCATGCCCTTCAGCAGTGCGTGGTCGCCGACGACGTAGCCGTAGTTGTTCTCGACGATGAGGTCGCCGCCCACGGCGATGAGGCTGTTCTCGGTGGCGCTCCGGCCCGGGGCGAACACCGGCTGTGCGCAGATCCTGTGCGGCCCGGCGGTCCCGCGGCTCATCACCAGGACGTTCATTCTCGGGTCGGCATTGTCGGTGATGGCGATGTACCCGCCGTCCGGGCCGGATGCCGGGCCGATGAGGGTGGGGGTGGTACCGCTTCCCTGGCTGAGCTGGCCCGGCTTCTGTCGCGAGCCCCTGTCGTAGGGGGACCGCCACGTGACGACGGGCCGGCCTTCGGTGCTCGCGTCGAAGCGGTAGAGGGCCCGGTCGCTGACGACGAACACGCCTCCGGACTCGTCGACCGCGATGCTGTTGGCGATGTGCTCCCCCTCGAGCGGGCGGGAGCTGATCGCGCCGGTGGCGGGATCGAGCACGCCGACCACGCCGCTTTCGGACACGAACCACATCCTGCCCGCCCAGTCGGGCAGGACGGACACGATTCCGCTGGTGCCGACCACCGGTTTGAGGTCGTGGCGTGCCTCGGTGACGAGGCTGTCGCCCCGGACGGCCACGATCTGCAGGGTGCCGTCCTTCGCCGGGATGACGGCTCGGTCGCGCTGGTCGAGGTAGAAGTATCCGCCTCCGGAGACCTCCGTGAGACTGCTGCCGGCCTTCCCCGGCAGGGTCAGGGAGGCGATCGACGCGAGGCTGTGCGGATCGAGCAGCATCAGCCGGGGAGCATGCCCGGGGGTCATGCACACGGTCACGATCCGGCCCCGGGAGTCGAAGGTGACCGAGCCGCACAGGCCGCCCTGCAGTCTGCTGCGCACGGTGAGGTCGCGGCCGGCGGGGCCGGGTCCGGTGTACGTGTCGCTCTGGTAGGCGTCCCCGTGCACGTTGCTGGAGCCGTTGGGGGCCATGAAGGGGTTCTGCGGGACGGCGGGGGCGGTCACCGGGCGCGGCGCGGCGGCGTGGCCGGTGAACTGCGCCAGTGATGCTCCGCGGGGGTCTCCCGGTATGGCGACGGCGGGAAGGGACACCGCTTCGGCCGGGGTCGTGGCCGCCAGGGGCGGGAGGAGGGCGGCTGCCGCCAGGACGGCCAGGACGCGGGCGAGCATGCGCATGTGGAGCCTTTCATCCGAGGACCACGCGAGGACGGGCGGAGGGTTCTCGAACAGCATCACCCCCTACCATTGCACTGCGAGTGCAATTAGAATGATGGGGCAGATGCAGAGGGACTGTCGAGGGTTCGGAGCCCACGACAACCCGCGGGCACACCCGTCAGAGCACGGAGTCCGATCCCGCGGCGCGGCCGGCAGTCCTGGTTCACGAGCAAGGAAGAACCATGAACACGAACAGCAAGGGCGTCCTGATCACCGGAACCTCCTCCGGGATGGGCCTGGCCGCCGCCATCGCCGCCGCGCAGAACGGCTGGCACGTGGTCGCCACCATGCGCGACACCACCAAGTCCGATCGGCTGCTCTCGGCCGCTGCGGAAGCCGGCGTGTCCCTCGAACTGCGAGCACTGGACGTCACCGACCCGGCATCGGTCGAGGAGTGCCTGGCCGGCCTCGATCACCTGGACGCCCTGGTCAACAACGCGGGAGCGGGTCACCTGGGCACGCTGGAGCTGGAGAGCGTGCAGGCGGTGCGCGCCGTGATGGAGGTCAACTTCTTCGGCGTCCTGAACGTCACCAAGGCGGCCCTGCCCCTGCTGCGCGCGAGCAAGGGCCGCGTGGTGACCGTGACCAGCGTGGGCGGCGTGATCGGCCAGCCCTTCAACGAGGCCTACTGCGCGGCCAAGTTCGCGGCAGAGGGATTCATGGAATCCCTCGCACCGGTCGCCTCCGCGGTCGGCGTGTCCGTCAGCGTGATCGAGCCCGGCGCGGTGGCCAGTGAGTTCGTCAACAACGTGGGCGGTCGAAACGCCGTGGTGGACCAGGCGGGCCCGTACGCACCCGCCCTGTCCGCCTACCTGGAGCGCACCCGCGGCGCCTTCGCGAACGCGCAGACCTCACAGGACGTGGCAGCCCAGATCGTCGCCCTCCTGGAAGCCGAGGAACCGCCCTTCAGGGTTCTGACCTCGGACACCGCACGCGCCTTCGCCGGAGCCAAGCTCAAGGACCTCGACGGGTCGAGCGTGCAGAGCCTGACCAGGTCCTGGATCGCCCAGCCGGCTCCGGCTGCGTGACGGACGGCGGGTGATGTCACCGCCGACCGCCCGTCGCGCAGCCTGCCCGGCAGCCTGATCAGGAATCGGAGCGGAACGCTCCGTGCACGCGCAGGTCGCCGTTGATCGCCACCTTCCCGTCGTTCGTGTGCATGATCCAGGCACCTGCGTTGCGGACCGACAGATGCGCGCCCGCGTTCACCTTCCCCTGCAAGCGCGACTCGCCTTGAACGCGCAGCATGCCGAGGGTGGTGAGGTCCCCGGCGACGGTGACCGTCTGGTCGGCCTTCACCTCGCCCTCGGCATCGAGGCGGCCGTGGACGATCAGCCGCGGCGGCCCGTCCTGCGTCTCCAGGACGTTGTCGACGCTCAGCCCGCCCTGGAGGGTGAGACGTTCCCTGACCTGCGCCCGGTCCGTGACCACGTCGTTCAGGTCCGCCTTGTCGGCCGCGACGGTCCCCCACTGGCGGTTCCCGGAGCCCTGGAACACGTTCATCCCGGAAGCCGGGAACTCGATCCATCCGTCGGCCGCCGTACGGCCCTGCACCCACTTCGTGTTGATGCCGTTCAGGTCCGCCAGGTCGGCGGCGACGGTTCCCCAGTCCTGCTTCCCGTCCTTGCGGACGTTCACTCCCGACTGCGGGAACTCGACCCATCCCTTGCCCGAGTCCCGGTCCCCCACCCACTGCGTGTTGATGCCGTTCACGCTGATCTTGTCGGCCGTGACGGTTCCCAGATCGCTTCCGCCGCCGCGGCCGACCCTGATTCCGTCGGACGGGAACCCGATCCACCCGGCGTCGCTCTCTCGCCCCCGGACCCACGCCGCGGTCACGGTCTCGACGTCGGCCTTGGCGGCGGAGAGGGTGCCGAGGTCGTTGGCGACGTCGCGGATCTGGGCGCCCTGCGTGGTGAAGACGATCCGGCCCTGGTCCGTCGTCCCCTCGACCCACGGGCTGTGCATTCCGCCCGTCGCGGTGACGCCCTCGAACTCGGGGCTGCGCAGGTGGACGGTGGTGGTGAGGAAGTACCCGGGCTGCTGCCCGCCCGGGGAGGTGGCGATCAGGGTGTACGTGGCGTCCCGCCTCGGCTCCCGGCCCGCCGCCGGCGACCACTGCCAGCCGCTCGTCCCCGGCGTCGGCGACACCGTCTCCGGGGGGCCGTCCGGACCCTGGATCTGATAGGTCAGGGTGTCGGGCCCGTCCCACCGCAGGACGAGGTCCTGGCCTCCGGCCACCAGGGACTGCTTCGCACGGAAGTTGCGCGGAACCTTGGGCAGCTGCTTCAGCAGGCTCAAGGTCACGGGGTTCTTCTGTACCCTGGCGCCGTTCGCCGCCCTCTCCGTGACGCGCAGCAGCACGAGTCCCGATGCGCTGGAGACGGGGAAGCCGTCCAAAACCAGGGCCATGGAGCCGGCCTCCTGGAACAGCGTGTTCGGCCGGGCGGTCACGGTGAGGACACCCGTGTTGTCGTCCCAGGCGAGGATCGGCTCCTCCCCCTGCTTCGTCGCGGTGTTCCGCTCGACCCGGGCGCTGATCGACTTCGGATGCGCCGTCAGATCACCGTCCGCCTGGCCGCAAGGGACCCGTATCTCGATGGAGTACCAGATCACCTCGTCCATGGTCGGATTGGAGACGACGATGTAGACCGATCCCTGGCGTTCCTCGCCCGCGACCGGAACCTGGAGCGGAGCCGGATCGGTGAGTACGTCGTAGTGCAGAGAAGCCATCGCTGAAGACCCCCTGTTCACGCTGTCCGACGCTTGCCCCCTGACGGGTGCAGCCCCTCCAGCACAACACTTACCGGACAACCCGACATACGGATCCACCCCAACCGGCGCGAAACAGATGTTCGCTGGCCGAATCGGGAATCTCCCATTTTCCGAGAGCGCGGCTCACGGTGGGACCGGTACGGGTACGGGCTCGGGCGCGGCCAGCCGGCCCGTCCGGCTGAGAGCGGCGAGTGCTGCGGCGCATCCGCCGCCGACCGAGGCGAAGGCGAGCCAGGGCAGGGCCGGAACGCCGGCGGTCCGTGCGGTGTCGAGGAGTGCGCCGGTGGCGAGGTTTCCGAGCGTGATGCCGATTCCGCAGACGGTGTTGTAGAGGCCGTAGTGCGTGGCCACCCAGCGGCCTCCGGCGAGGGAGACGATCGTGTCCATCTCGAAGGGATGGAGGATGGCGGTCGCCACGGCGAGGAGTCCCGCACAGAGCAGGAGCGGGGTGACGGTGACGGCCGCTGACCACGCCTGTTCAACCGGCGTGCGGCCGACCGTGAGCAGGGGCGGGAGGAAGGCAGTTCCCATGATGGCCGTGCCGGCCGTCAGACAGCGCGCTGGTGGCCAGGTGCGCTTGCACCAGGCCGTGATGCGGAGCTGGCCGATGAGGGCGACGAGTCCCGAGACGACGAACAGGGCGCTCGTGGCTGCGGTGGCCTGGGCGCCGTCGCCGGTGAGGCGTCGGGTCTCCAGGGGCAGGGCCAGGTACACCTGGAAGGACAGGACGTAGGAGCCGGTCATGGCGAGGGAGAAGAACCAGAACGGCCTGTTGCGGAGCACGGCGCCGGCCTGCTCCCTCAAGGCGGGCCGGTCCTCGCGCGGCGTCGCGGCGTTCGCCGGGAGGCGGCGCAGTTGCAGCAGGGTGAGACCTGCGAAGAGGGCGGCGGCGACCGTGCAGGTGGTGGGGAAGGAGACCGAGGTCAGGGCCAGGCCGACGAGGGGCCCCAGCAGGATGCCGGTCTGGTAGAAGACGTTGAAGAGGGCGAAGGCGTCGACCCGGCGTTCCCCGGCTTCGGCGGCCAGGTAGGCCCGTACCGCGGGATTGAACAGGGCCCCCGCCAGGCCCGTGGCCGCCGATGCGACGATCAGGGCGGGGAGGGATTCGGCGTGGGCGAGGGCCGCGAAACCGACGGTCCGCAAGGCGCAGCCGGCGACGATGAGGGGCTTGTGGCCGAGGCGGTCGGCGAGCATGCCGCCGACGAGGAACATGCCCTGCTGCGAAAGGTTGCGTACGCCGAGGACGAGGCCGACCGCCCAGGTGGCGAGGGCGAGGCTGCCGGAGAGGTGGGCGGCCAGGTAGGGCATGAGCATGTAGAAGCCGAGGTTGATGGTGAGCTGGTTGATCAGCAGCAGCTGCACCGTGGTGTCGAAGGAGCGGTACTGGCTCCAGGTGCCCTTCACCGGGCGGCTTCGACGGCGAAGATCCCGGTGGCCGGCATGGGGTCGGTGACGGTGGTGCACCGTGTCCAGCGGGTCACCTCGTGGTCGAACGGAGAGGCGATCGTGTCCGGTTCGGCAGGCGGGGTGGTGCCGAGGAGCTGGTTGGCGCGGCAGTAGTCGTCGTTGAAGACGGTGTCGAAGTAGCGGTGCGGGCCGTCGGGGAAGACGGCGGCGATGCGCGTGCCCTCGGGGTGGGTACGGGCGAGCCAGCCGGCGACGAGGGCGACGGCTCCCACGCTCCAGCCGCCGGTCGCGAACTGGCGTTCTGCCAGACGGCGTGCGGACCAGACCGCTTCGGCGGGAGCCACCCAGTGGACTTCGGTGAAGGCGCCGTAGTCGACGTTGCGCGGGTGGATGGAGGAGCCGAGGCCGCGCATCAGGCGGGGGCGGGCCGGCTGGCCGAAGATCGTGGATCCGATGGCGTCGACGCCGACGAGACGCAGACCCGGGGTGTGTTCGCGCAGGGCGCGGGCGATGCCGGCGGAGTGGCCGCCGGTACCGACCGCACACACGAGGATGTCGATGTCCCCGAGCTGGTCGGTGAGTTCACCGGCGAGGGTGCGGTAGGCGGCGGCGTTGTCGGGGTTGTGGTATTGGTCGGGGCACCACGAGCCGGGGTACCGGTCGAGGAGTTCCGCGACCTTCCGCCGGCGTGCTTCCTGCCAGCCTCCTTCGGGGTGCGGCTCGTCCACGATGTGGAGCTCGGCGCCGTGGGCGGTGAGCATCCGTTCCATGATCGGTTCCATGCCGGGGTCGGTGACCAGGTGGACCGGGTGGCCGTGGAGGACTCCGGCGAGGGCGAGGCCCAGGCCGAGGGTTCCGGAGGTGGACTCGATGACGGGGGCTCCGGGGAGGAGGTCGCCGCGGTCACGGGCCCGGTCGACCATGTAGAGGGCGGTGCGGTCCTTGATGCCACCGGGGTTGAAGCCTTCGAGCTTGGCCCAGAAGCCGCGCGGGGCGGTGGCGAAGGGTTCGTCGATGAACAACACGGGGGTATTGCCGACCGCTTTGAGCACGGTGTGCGGGACATCGGGCAGGGACGGTTCGGTCATGGTGCGGGGTCCTTCGTGCGGCACGGCGTACCGGCGCACCGCCGGGGGCGGCATGAAACTGCGTCAGCCGTGCGGGATGGGAGTGAGCACGGAAGGCGTCCCGGGCCCGGGCGGCGTGCTGCCGCGCGGGCGGGAGGCCGGTACCGGTCAGGTCCGGGTGACGCACACCTTGCAGAGCAGGGATCGGCCCGAGCCGGCCGCGGGCGGGGCGGCGGACGTGTCCGCAGCCGCACCGCGGATGCCGGCTGCGGGCGACTCCACCAGTACGCCGGAGCCGAGTTCGGCAGGCGCGCCCGGGACGCGGAGTTCCGGCACCGGGGCGGCGACGTGCTCGTCGTGCGCGTGGGCGCACGGGAGGTCCCGGTCAGGGCAGCCGCCGGTCATCACCGTGCCGGCACTGCTCGTCGCGCGGTCAGGGACGGCCACGTGATGGTGCCCGCCGCTGTCACACACGCCGAACAGCAACACGACCAGGGCCGACGCCACCAGGGCGACGACCCAGGCACCGCCATGGCGGCGGGCACGGGACCACGCGGGATTCCACACAGTGACGGCTACGTTACCTTGCGTGGCCGATCGGTGCGTGGCACGAGGGCCGATCGGGAGGGGTGGGATCCGGTCAAGTGGTGGCCGGCCGGAGTCCGCGAACCAGTGGCGGATCGACGGCCTGTCGCCGGGATGCGTCCTCATGGGCGCGCGGGTGGATCGCCGGAAGGAGTGAACGTCGGACTCAGGGTCGCCGTTCGGCGTGCCGCAGATGGGCGGACGGGGTTTTCCCGCCGCGGTTCTGCCGCGGCCACGGTGGAACCTCCGAGGGGCTGGGGCCACCGTGGCCCTTCTTGTGGATCGAGCTGCTGACGAGGCCGGGGCGGGCATCGCCGGGGCAGCTAGCCTGACCATGTGACCGATACCGAACCGCCGCTGCTCGCGGACGTCTATCCCGCGCTGGTGTCGTTCCTCCGTGCGGCGCTGGTCTCCGAGGGTGAGTCCGCCGCCCTGGCCCAGTCCGTCGTGGGATTGCGATTCCACGGGTGGTGCGGGTGCAGCCCGACCTGTACTTACCTTCGGACGGCTCCGGCCGACCGTGGTGGCGACAGCACCTGGATTCACCTCGATGACGAGGCGCCCCGCGTGTGGCTTCAATTCGACCGGGACCGTACGTCGTTCGCCGGGATGGAGATCTGCGAGTTCGACCTGGGGCCGGCCCCGGCGCTCGACCTTGACCAGCCTTCAGGCATGGGCTGATCCGCGTGGAGGTCGGGGTGCCGCGGCGGGCGGCGCGCCGTGGAAGGCGCCCGCAGAGCCCGCGTGGCGGCTGCTGTCGCCGGCAGGCCGTCACCAGCGGAGGAGCATCACCGCGGCGCTGGCTCCGCTGGCCATGCCGAACAGGGCGACCGTGTCGCCGGGAGCCAGACGGCGTTGCCGGACGGCGTGGGCGAGTTGGAGCGGCAGGGTGGCGGCGGCTGCGTTCCCGGTCTGCGGGAACGTCGGGATGATCTGCGCGGGGTTGATGTCCATGAGGGTGCGGAAGGTCTCCACGAAGGGCACGGACGGCTGGTGGACGCAGACCAGGCCGAGGTCCCGGACATCGACGCGTTGCTCCTTGAGCCACCGGGTGACGTGGACGTCGAGGTCGATGAACGAATCCAGGAGGGCCTCGGAGTCGACGTGGAGGCCCTGCGGGTGGTCGGGGGCGTGGTGGGGGTCGTAGAGGGTGGCGGCCGGCCATCCCGCGGAATTGGCCACGAACACCGCGCCGGTGATGCCTGGAAGGGCGGAGGCCTCGACCAGGAGGGCGGCTCCCAGGTCCGCGCCCGTCAGGGACGTGAGGCCGGCGCGGAGCCGGCCGCGGGTGAGGTTCCAGCGGGAGAGGCGGGTGAGGGTCTCGCCGCAGGTGATCAGGACACGGCGGTGCTGGCCGGTGCGAATGAGGGCGTCGGCGACCTGGAGGGCGTTGACGACGCCGTTGCAGGCGTTGCCGACGTCGAAGGCCGGGCAGGACAGGCCTGTCTTCGCGGCGACGACGTGGGCGTTGGCCGGTTCGCGGACATCCGCGCTGACGGCCGCGAAGAGGATCAGGTCGATGTCGGCCGCGTCCAATCCGGCGGTGTGCAGGAGTCGTGCCGCGGCGCGGGCGGCCAGGTCGGAGGGCAGGTCGCCGGGGTCGGCGACGGTGCGCTGTTCGAGGCCGAAGGTGCGCTGCAAGAGGCCCACGGGCAGGTTGAGGGCGGGGCTGTGGCGGTGCAGGAGCTGTTCGATCTCGGAGACGTGCTGCCGTCGGGCCGGCAGGTGGACCGCGGCGTGCGTGATGCGGCTGTAAGGGCTCACGCCGTCTCCTTCGCGGGCGTGGCCTGTGCGTCGGCCCGGGATACCGGCCGGGTGGGCGGGGCTGGGGTGCGGGGCAGACCGGTCATCGTGTGCTTGAGGCGGTCGGTCCACGTCAGCGGCAGCATGGTGTGGAGGGGGATCAGGAAGCGGGCGTCGCGGCCTACGACGTAGCGGGGACGGGGCCGGCGGGCGTTCAGGCAGGTCTCGACGGTTCGTGCGACCGGTTCGGGGCCGGGCACTCGGCGGTCGACGGCGGTGAACAGGCGTGTCGTCGCGGTGTATCCGGGGTCGGGGTTGGCGGGGTCGCGCAATGTGTCGAGGTCGGTCAGGGCGCGGCCGAGCATGGGGGTGGCGAACGCGCCGGGCTCGATCAGGGTGACGCGGACGCCGAGGTGCGCCGCCTCCACGCGCAGGCAGTGGGTG
>NZ_JBHYVA010000040.1:0-24773 GCF_042750055.1 Streptomyces sp. NPDC059456 | reverse complement strand
TATAATTAAATTATCTTTTTGGTGGGCTGCGTCTGTTTTTTATAATTCACAGGCACCGGCCCGTCCGGAGCCGCCGTCCGGCCGATCGGCGACGGCTCCACCGCCGACTGCGGCCCGCAGCCCCACCAGCCGGCCGGGCCGGTGCCGCTCCAGGCGGGCGAGACCCCGCCGCAGTTCGTGGTGTTCAGCTGGGACGGCGCGGGGGAGATCGGCAACGGCCTCTTCCCGCGGTTCCTCAAGCTGGCCAGGGACCACGGCGCGGCCATGACGTTCTTCCTCTCCGGCATCTACCTGCTGCCCGAGTCCAAGAAGGACCTCTACAAGCCGCCGAACAACCCGGTCGGGGCCTCCGACATCGGCTACCTCAAGGACGAGAACGTCCGCAACACCCTGAAGTGCGTCCGCGAGGCGTGGCTCGACGGCCACGAGGTCGGAACCCACTTCAACGGCCACTTCTGCGGCGGCTCCGGCTCGGTGGCCCACTGGACCCCCGACGACTGGCAGAGCGAGATCGACCAGGCCGTGTCCTTCGTCACCAACTGGCGGACCAACACCGGCTTCACCGACCTCGAACCCCTGCCCTTCGACTACCGCAAGGAGCTGGTCGGCGGCCGCACCCCGTGCCTGCTCGGCCAGGACAACCTGCTGCCGGTCGCGCAGAAGCTGGGCTGGCGCTACGACGCCTCCTCGCCCGGCGGCGTCCAGGCGTGGCCGGTGAAGAGGTCGGGCGTCTGGGACCTGCCGCTGCAGTCCATGCCGTTCCCCGGGCACTCCTTCGAGGTGCTGTCGATGGACTACAACATCCTCGCCAACCAGTCGAAGAACACCACCCGCGGCATGCCCTCCAACTACCCCGCCTGGCGCACCCAGGCCACCAGCTCCTACCTCGGCGGCTTCCGGCGCGCGTACGAGACGAACCGCGCGCCGCTGTTCATCGGCAACCACTTCGAGGAATGGAACGGCGGCATCTACATGGACGCCGTCGAGGAGGCCCTCAAGGGCATGTCGGACAAAAAGGACGTACGGCTCGTCTCCTTCCGGCAGTTCGCCGACTGGCTCGACGTACAGGACCCCAAGCTGCTCGCCCGGCTCCAGGAGCTGGCTCCGGGGCAGTCGCCGACCGGTGGCTGGCGCACCTACCTCTCCGCTGTCTGACCAGCGGCTTAACACACCATCGGGGGGTGCGGAAGATCCCCAAATCAGTCATGCGAAACTTTTCACATGAGAATCGGCCGTGCTCTCCTGCTCACCGCGGTGACCCTCGCGGGTGCCCTGACCCTGTCGGCGTGCGGCGACGACAGCGGAAAGCCGAACGGCTCCGGCGGCGGCAACTACGTGACCGGCGCCAGCGGCATCTCCACCGTCGCCAAGGACGCGCGCACCGACGCCCCCAAGCTCGACGGCGAGACCGTCGACGGCAAGACCCTCGACACCACGGCGCTCAAGGGCAAGGTCGTCGTCCTCAACGTCTGGGGCTCGTGGTGCCCGCCGTGCCGCGCCGAGGCCCCGAACTTCGCGAAGGTGTCCAAGGAGCTCGCCGACGGCGGCAAGGACGTCGCCTTCGTCGGCATCAACACCCGCGACACGAGCAAGCAGAACGCGGCCGCGTTCGAGGAGAACTTCGGGATCGGCTACCCGAGCCTCTACGACCCGGACGGGAAGCTGCTGCTCCGCTTCCCCGCGGGCACCCTCAACCCGCAGGCCATCCCCTCCACGATCGTCCTCGACAAGCAGGGCAGGATCGCCGCCCGCACCCTCGTCGCGATCAACGAGCAGCAGCTGCGCTCGATGATCGACCCGCTGCTCGCGGAGCAGTGACCTCGTGGTCCCCGAGCTCCTCACCCTGGCCGCCGAGCCGACCGGCGTGAACACGACGGTCCTCGGCGGGACCCTGATGCTGGCACTGCCCATCTCGGTCCTCGCCGGACTCGTCTCCTTCTTCTCGCCCTGCGTGCTGCCGCTCGTCCCCGGCTACCTCTCCTACGTCACCGGCGTCAGCGGGGCCGACCTCGCCGAGGCGCGGCGCGGACGGATGCTGGGGGGCGCCCTCCTGTTCATCGCCGGCTTCACGGCCGTGTTCGTCTCCACCGGCGCGCTCTTCGGATACTTCGGGTCCACGCTCCGGGAGAACAACGAGATCATCTCCCGGGTCCTGGGCGGCCTGGTGATCGTTCTCGGCTTCTTCTTCATGGGCCTGATCCCGGGCCTGACGATGCGCGAGTTCCGCTTCCACAAGAAGCCGACGGCGGGTCTGATCGGCGCGCCCGTGCTCGGCGTGCTCTTCGGCATCGGCTGGACCCCCTGCATGGGGCCGACGCTCGCGGCCGTCACCACGCTCTCCCTCGACCAGGCGAGCGCCGGCCGGGGCGCGCTGCTGACCGTCGCCTACTGTCTGGGACTGGGCCTGCCCTTCATCCTCACCGCGATCGCCTTCCGCAAGGCGCTCGGAGCCTTCGGCCGGGTGAAGCAGCACTATGCGTGGGTGATGCGGATCGGCGGCGGCATGCTGGTCCTGACCGGCCTGCTGCTCGTCACAGGATGGTGGACGAGCATCGTCAACGACATGCAGAGCTGGACCCAAACCTTCACGGTGGGGATCTGAGGACTACACACGAATGAGTACGACAGACAAGACGTCCGCCGAGGCGTCGAACCCGTCCGAGGACTCCGCCGAGACGGCCGCAGGAGCGCAGCTGTCCACCGCCCCGGCGGAGGACGGCGGCGGCCCCGTCGGCATCGGCGTGATCGGCTGGATCCGCTGGTTCTGGCGGCAGCTCACCTCGATGCGGGTGGCGCTGATCCTCCTCTTCCTGCTCTCCCTGGGCTCCATCCCCGGCTCGCTCGTCCCGCAGAACCAGGTCGACGCGATGAAGGTGGCCCAGTGGAAGAAGGACCACTCCTTCTGGGTCCCGCTCGCCGAGAAGCTCCAGCTGTTCGACGTCTACAGCTCGGTGTGGTTCTCCGCGATCTACCTGCTGCTGTTCATCTCGCTGATCGGCTGCATCGTCCCGCGCACCTGGCAGTTCGTCGGCCAGCTCACCGGGCGCCCGCCCGGCGCCCCCAGGCGGCTGGACCGGCTGCCCGCGTACGCGACGTGGCGTACGGAGAAGTCCCCCGACGAGGTGCTCGCGCAGGCGAAGACGCTCCTGGGCGGGCGGCGGTTCCGCACCGAGGCCGGCACGGGCGCCGTCGCCGCCGAGAAGGGCTACCTGCGCGAGGCCGGGAACCTGCTCTTCCACATCGCCCTGATCGTGATGCTGGTCGCGTTCGCCTGGGGCCAGCTGTTCAAGTCCGAGGGCGGCAAGCTCGTCCTGCGCGGCAAGGGCTTCGCGAACACGCTGACCCAGTACGACGACTTCAAGTCCGGCAGCATGTTCACCCCCGAGGACCTGTCGCCGTTCTCCTTCACGCTCGACAAGTTCGACGCCACGTACGAGGAGAGCGGCCCGCAGAAGGGCACCGCGCGCGACTTCACGGCGCACGTCACCTTCCGCGACGGCGTGGACGGCGCACCGCGGAAGCGCGAGATCCAGGTCAACAAGCCCCTGGAGGTCGACGGGGCCAAGGTCTACCTGCTCGGCCACGGCTACGCGCCGGTCATCTCGGTGACCGACCCGACCGGCAAGGTGGTCTACAAGGACGCCGTGCCGATGCTGCCCTTCGACGCGAACCTCAGCTCCTCCGGCGCGGTCAAGGTGCCGGACGGCTACCACGACAAGGACGGCAAGAAGGAGCAGCTCGGCTTCAACGCCATGTTCGTGCCGACCTTCGCCGGCGAGGGCAAGGGAACGATGCTCTCCCAGTTCCCCGACCTGAAGTACCCCGTCCTCGCGCTCAGCGCCTACCACGGCAGCCTGGGCGTGGACTCGGGCCTGCCGCAGAACGTGTACCAGCTGAACACCTCCAAGATGCAGGAGTTCAAGGACGCCGACGGGCAGCTGTTCAAGAAGCGGCTGCTGCCCGGCGAGGCGATGGAGCTCCCGAACGGTGCGGGCACCGTCAAGTTCGAGGGCATCGAGCGCTGGGCCACCTTCACGATCACGCGCCAGCCCGGCAGCGGCCTCGCGCTCGCGGGTGCGATCTTCGCGATCGGCGGCTTGGCCGCGTCGCTGTTCATCCAGCGCCGCCGGGTCTGGGTGCGCGCGGTGGCCGGCCGGGACGGCGTGACCGTCGTCGAGATGGCGGGCCTCGGCCGCAGCGAGTCGGCCAAGCTCCCGGAGGAGCTGGGCCGGCTCGCCGCCGCCCTCCACGAGCAGGCGCCCACGGCGCCCGACCAACCTGTCAAGGAAACTGTTGAAGGGGAGCGCGGATGACGCCGCTCGCAGCCGAAGTCAACGAGAATTTGGCTCAGATCAGTAACTACCTGGTCTATTCGTCGATGGCGGTCTACACGCTCGCCTTCCTCGCCCACATCGCCGAGTGGATCTTCGGCAGCCGCAGCAAGGTGGGCCGTACGGCCGCCGCGCTGACCGGAACCAAGGCCGGGGCCGCCGCCGCTCCCGCCGTCCAGGTGCGCGGCAAGGGGGGCACGGCCGTCCTCGACAAGCCGAAGGTCGTCACGCGCTCCACCAACGGCACCCGCGACGTCCCGGACGGCCCCGGCGCGGCCGGCGGCACCGTCAACGGCGACCTGTACGGCCGGATCGCGATCTCGCTGACCACCCTGGCGTTCGTCATCGAGGCGGCCGGAGTGGTGTCCCGCGCGATGTCCGTGCAGCGGGCCCCCTGGGGCAACATGTACGAGTTCTCGCTCACCTTCTCCACGGTGGCCGTCGGCGCGTACCTGATCCTGCTGGCGCTGAAGAAGAACGTGCGCTGGATGGGCCTGATCCTGGTCACCACCGTGCTGCTGGACCTGGGCATCGCCACCACCTGGCTCTACACCGCCAGTGACCAGCTGGTCCCGGCGCTGCACTCGTACTGGCTGTGGATCCACGTCTCCACCGCGATCATCTGCGGTGCGGTGTTCTACATCGGGGCGAGCGGCACGCTGCTGTACCTCTTCCGCGACTCCTACGAGTCCAAGCTCGCCTCCGGCGGCACCCCGGGCCGGTTCGCGACCTCGGTGATGGAGCGGCTGCCCTCGGCGGCCACCCTCGACAAGTTCTCGTACCGGATCAACGCGGCCTTCTTCCCGCTGTGGACCTTCACCATCGTGGCCGGCGCGATCTGGGCGGGCGACGCCTGGGGCCGCTACTGGGGCTGGGACCCCAAGGAGGTCTGGTCCTTCGTGACGTGGGTGGCGTACGCCTGCTACCTGCACGCCCGGGCCACCGCCGGCTGGAAGGGCCGCAAGGCCGCGTACCTCGCGCTCTTCGCCTTCGCCTGCTGGATCTGGAACTACTACGGCGTGAACATCCTGCTCAACGGCAAGCACTCGTACGCGGGCGTCTGACCCGCGGGCGTTCCCTCCGCAGGAGTGGCACGCTGGTGGCATGGCACCTGTCAGTCATGCCACCGGCGAGAGCCGCGGCGAGGGCCGCTGGCTGCTGCGCTTCGAGGTGCACGTGCCGAGTGCGTACGCGGCCGTGTGGCCCGCCCTGACCACGGCGGACGGGCTGCGCGGCTGGCTGGCCGCTGCGGACGTCCTGGAGCGCAGGCTCGGCGGTGCCGTCACCCTGCACTGGCTGAACGGCGGGTCGACGGTGTCGGGCCACGTCACGGCCTGGGACGTCGAGCGCGTCGTGGAGTACACGGTGGACGGGCACGGCCGGATGCGCTTCCACCTGGAGGCGGTGGGCACGGACTCGACCGTGATCCGCTTCCTCAACGAGCGGGACGGCACTGCGGAGGACCGCCTGGACTCCCTGGCGGGCTGGCACCACCACTTCGAACTCCTGGAATCCGCGCTCCAGGGCCATCCGGCCGACTGGTCCCGGTGGACGGACGCCCGCTGGGCCGAGCTGCGGGCGTCCTACGCGTCCTTCTCCAGGACGTAGGCGCTGCGCGCGCCCGGATCGCCGTAGAAGAAGTACAGCTCCAGGCCCTGCCTGCGGTCGCGGCGCAGCTCGAAGGTCCACGCGTAGCGGGCGGGCGCGGCCCGCGGGGCGGGTGGCGGCGGTGTCCCGCCGCGGGTCCCCGTGCCGGCCGGGGCGGGCAGATGGAGGCGGACGTGCTGGCCGTAGTTCCAGCCGGCGGGTTCCCGGCCGAGGAGCTTCCAGGTGCCGGTTCCGGAGAGCCGCCAGCCGTGGTCGTAGTCCCGCTCCTGGCCGTCGAGGTCGGTGACGGTGGCGCTCCCGTCGGCCCGGAAGACGACCGCGGTGCCCCCGACGCAGCGCCAGGTGCCGACGATCTCGTCGGCGCGCGCGTCGTAGACGGCGGGCACGGCACGGTGGAGGTGCGGATCGCCTCCGGCCAGGACGAGCAGGGCCGCGACGGCGACCCCGTACGCGAGCAGATTGCGCAGGATCGTGTCGACGATCCGCGGGCCCCCGCTGTTCTCCGGCACCGGCATCGGACCATTGTCGCAGCCGCCTTGAACGCGTTCAATCGTGTGTTGCGCCACACGCCGCCGGGCCGCCGGCCGCCCGGCCCGCCGCCCGGCCGGCCGGTCCGCCGAGGCGTCAGTCCTTGTCCTTGTCGCGGTCCTCGCTGAGCGAGCGCAGGAACTCCGGGTTGTCGTCGGGCGCCACCCACTGCGTCCGGCCCGCCCGGCCCCCGCCGACCGCCGACCGCTGACGGCCCGCGAACAGCCACACCACCGGGCCCACGATCGAGAACAGCAGGATGATGATCACCCAGATCACCTTGGGGAGGTGTTTGACCTCTTCCTCCGGGGTGTTCAGGCAGTCGATGAAGGCGTAGATGGTCAGCGCGATGATCAGCAGGAACGGCAGATAGCGCAGCACGGTGTGGGACCGACTCCCCAGCAGTGACGGGGGACCCGCCCTCGGGCCCCGGTGACACTCCCAGGCTAGCCGGTGACGGATACTGGCCCCTATGGCTTACGACGATCTCCGCTCGCTGCTCCGGGCTCTGGAGCGAGAGGGCGACCTCAAGCGCATCAAGGCCGAAGTCGACCCGTACCTGGAGGTCGGGGAGATCGTCGACAGAGTGAACAAGGCGGGAGGTCCCGCCCTTCTCTTCGAGAACGTCAAGGGCTCGGCGATGCCGCTGGCCATGAACGTCTTCGGCACCGACCGCCGCCTCCTGAAGGCCCTCGGCCTGAAGTCCTACGGCGAGATCAGCGAGAAGATCGGCGGCCTGCTCAAGCCGGAGCTGCCGCAGGGCTTCATCGGGGTCCGCGAGGCCTTCGGCAAGCTCGGCTCGATGGTGCACGTGCCGCCGAAGAAGGTGAAGGGCGAGTCCGCACCCGTCCAGGAGGTCGTCCTCACCGGCGACGACGTGGACCTGGACCGGCTGCCGGCGCTGTTCACCTGGCCCAAGGACGGCGGCTCCTTCTTCAACCTCGGCCTCACCCACACCAAGCACCCCGAGACCGGCGTGCGCAACCTCGGCCTCTACCGCCTCCAGCGCCACGACAAGCGCACCATCGGCATGCACTGGCAGATCCACAAGGACAGCCGCAACCACTACGCGGTCGCCGCCAAGCGCGGCGAGCGGCTGCCCGTCGCGATCGCCTTCGGCTGCCCGCCGGCCGTCACCTACGCCTCGACCGCGCCGCTGCCGGGCGACATCGACGAGTACCTGTTCGCCGGGTTCGTCGCGGGCAAGCGGATCGAGATGGTCGACTGCAAGACGGTCCCGCTCCAGGTCCCGGCCAACGCCGAAGTCGTCATCGAGGGCTGGCTGGAGCCGGGCGAGATGCTGCCGGAGGGCCCCTTCGGCGACCACACCGGCTTCTACACCCCGCAGGAACCGTTCCCCGCACTGAAGATCGACTGCGTGACGATGCGCAAGCGTCCGCTGATCCAGTCGATCGTCGTCGGCCGGCCGCCCACCGAGGACGGGCCGCTGGGCCGTGCCACGGAGCGGTTCTTCCTGCCGCTGCTGAAGATCATCGTGCCGGACATCGTGGACTACCACCTGCCCGAGTCGGGCGGCTTCCACAACTGCGCGATCGTCTCGATCGACAAGAAGTACCCGAAGCACGCCCAGAAGGTCATGCACGCCATCTGGGGCGCGCACATGATGTCGCTGACCAAGCTGATCATCGTCGTGGACTCCGACTGCGACGTCCACGACCTGCACGAGGTGTCCTGGCGGGCCCTCGGCAACACGGACTACTCCCGCGACCTCACGGTCGTGGAAGGCCCGGTCGACCACCTCGACCACGCCTCGTACCAGCAGTTCTGGGGCGGCAAGGCGGGCATCGACGCGACGAAGAAACTCCCCGAGGAGGGCTACACCCGCGACGGCGGCTGGCCCGACATGGTGGAGTCCGACCCGGCGACCGCGGCCCTGGTGGACCGCCGCTGGAAGGAGTACGGACTGTGAGCCCGATCGTCGTGGGGGGTCCCGAGCTGTTCCTCGGCGCCGGCGAGGTCTACGTGGCCCTGCTGCGCCCCAGGATCGACCCGGCGGACCCGGGCGTCCGGCTGGCCGCCGAGCAGGCGGGCGTCACCCCGGAGGAGTTCGCCGGACCCGGCGACGTCTGGGCGCTGATGTACGAGGACGGCCCCGGCCACGGCGAGTTCGAGCTCCCGGGCGCGCGGGACGTCGAGGCGGACGGCTTCGCGGAGCAGCTCCAGGCCGCCCTGGCCTCCGGCGAGCCGTTCACGGTCGAGGCCGGGGACTTCCTGCGCATCGACGCCCGCCCGGCGGCTGACGCCTGGCGGCTGACCGCCCGGGTCACCCCGCCCGAGGGCGAGGAGGACGGCGCCGCCGCCCCCCGCACCCTGGAGCTGGGCCCGCTCCCCACGGCGGAGCTGCTGGCCGACCTCGAAGACTTCCGGAGAGCCCTCGCATGATGACCACCGCCGACGGAGTCATCGGCCCCGGCTCCGCGCCGCAGGCACCCGGCAAGGTCAAGGCGTTCCTGCGGCTCGTCATGATCGAGCACTCGGTCTTCGCGCTGCCGTTCGCCTACATCGCGGCGCTGACGGCCATGTTCCGGCTCGACCGCACCATGCACTGGGTCGAACTGCTGCTCGTCACCGTCTGCATGGTGGGGCTGCGGACCTTCGCGATGGCCGCGAACCGGATCATCGACCGGGGGATCGACGCCCGCAATCCCCGTACCGCCGGGCGCGAGCTCGTCACGGGCGCCGTGTCCGTACGGTCGGCCTGGACCGGTGCCGGGATCGCGCTGGCCGTCTTCCTCGGGTCGGCGGCGCTGCTGAACCCGCTCTGCCTGGCGCTGGCGCCGGTCGCGGTGATCCCGATGGTGGTGTACCCGTACGGCAAGCGGTTCACGAACTTCCCGCACGCCATCCTGGGCCTGGCCCAGGCGATGGGCCCGGTCGGGGCCTGGCTGGCCGTCACCGGCGAATGGTCCTGGGACGCGGTGATCCTGGGCCTGGCGGTGGGCGTGTGGATCGGCGGCTTCGACCTGATCTTCGCCTGCCAGGACGTGGCCGCGGACCGCGCCGACGGCGTCAAGTCCGTCCCGGCGCGCTTCGGTGTTCCGGCGGCCCTGTGGGGCGCGCGCGGCGCGCACGTGGTGACGACGGGCCTGCTGGCCTGGTACGCGGTGGCGACGGACGCGGGCCCGTTCTTCTGGTTCGGCCTGCTGGTGGTCGTGGGGGCGTTCCTCTACGAGCACACGATCGTCAAGCCGCACGACCTGTCCCGCCTGAACCGGGCCTTCTTCACGGTGAACGGTTTCATCGGCATGGCCCTCTTCGTCTGCGCCCTGGCCGACCTCGTGGCCCGCGGCCTGACGCCGTAACGGCTAGCCCTGCGCGGCCGTGCGGGGGAAGCGGAACGCTGCCGCCGTGCCCGCCAGCAGGCCGAAGAGGTGGGCCTGCCAGCTGACGGCGGAGTCGGTCGGCAGGATGCCGGTGACGATGACCGTGCCCCAGTACGCGGCGATCGCCAGGCCGACCAGCACGCCCAGCGGCCGGCGTTCGACGAACCCGCGGACCAGCAGGTAGCCGAAGAGGCCGAAGACCAGGCCCGAGGCGCCCGCCGTGACGGTGCCCGAGGGGGAGACCAGCCAGACGCCGAGCCCGTCCACGAGGACGACCACCGCGCACAGCGCGAGGAAGCGGCGGATCCCGCTCAGCGCGGCGACGAAGCCGAGGACCAGCAGCGGGATGCTGTTGGACGCCACGTGGTCGAAGCCGAAGTGGAGGAAGGGGGCCAGCGGGATCCCGGTCAGTCCGTCGGCGGTGCGGGCGGTGATCCCGTACGCGTCGAGGGCGTGCCCGGTGGCCAGGTCGGCCAGCTCGATCAGCCAGAGCAGGGCCACCCAGCCCAGCATCAGCCGGGCCGCGGCCTTGGCCCGGTCCGCCTGGCGCCACTCGTCGAGCCGGGCGACGCCCCCTGTTTCGGCCATGTCCTGATCCCCCCGCTGTCGGTGCTCGGGCCACCTTACTCAGCGTCGCTCCGCGGTGGCCGGATAGTCTCGGAGGTATGACTGACGGCAAGCGCATCCCGTGGGTGGTCGGGGTTTCCGGGGCGTCCGGGACGCCGTACGCGGCGGCGGTGATCCGCGGACTGCTGGCGGCGGGGGAGAGCGTGGACCTGGTGGTCAGCCGGGCTTCGCGGCTGACCCTGCTGGACGAGACCGGGATCGCCTTCCGCGACGCGCACTGGCGGGACGATCTCGCCGCGTGGCTGGAGCGGGGGGCGGACGGCAAGCCGGGGACGTACGCACGGCCGGAACTGGACGACGTCCGCTACTGGGGGGCCGGAGACCTGGCCGCCGGGCCGAGTTCGGGCTCGTACCCCGTGCAGGGGATGCTGATCGTGCCGGCGTCCACGGCCTGTGTGGCGGGTGTGGCGCTCGGGCTGTCGAAGGACCTGCTCCAGCGCGTCGCGAGCGTGACGCTCAAGGAGCGGCGCCGGCTGGTGGTCGCGGTGCGGGAGACCCCGCTGAACGGGCAGACGCTGAAGCATCTGGTGGCGCTGGACGAGGCGGGCGCCGTGGTGCTGCCCGCCTCTCCGGCGTTCTATGCGGGTGCGACGCACATCCAGGACCTGGTGGACTTCGTCGCGGGGCGGGTGCTCGATGCGGCAGGGGTGCCGCACCGGCTGTACCGCCGGTGGGAGGGGGAGCTCGGTGGTGCGCTGGCTCCCCGCCCCCGGGAGGCAAGCGGTGACTAGCGCTTCTTGGCGCGGGACGTGCCGGGCTTGCGGGTCCGGTCGACGCGGTGGGCGGCGACGGGCTGGTCGGTGCGGGATCGGTTGGCCAGCTCCTGGAGCTGTCGCATGTGCGCGTAGGCCATCTCGATCGTGTACACGGTGAACCACTCCTGAAGTCGTCAGATCAGCGAGATCATCGCCGATCTGTTGAAAGATTCACAGGGTGTTGACCCTGCGTGCCTTTGATTCTATACGTAAACTTGCGTGATCGCCGAATAATAGAAGGGTCCAGGTGTATGGACGCGGTGGATAGGCAGCTCATCCAGGCACTTCGTGAGAACGGACGTGCCTCGTACGCGGAGCTGGGCCGGCTCGTGGGCCTCTCCGGCCCCAGCGTCACCGACCGGATCAACCGGCTCGAATCGGCCGGCGTGATCACCGGCTACCGCGCGACCGTCGACGCGGCCTCGCTCGGCCTCGGCGTCACGGCGCTCATCGGCATCTCCCTCTCCGACGCCGCGGACCACGAGGACGTGGCCCGCCGGCTGCGCGACCTGGCGGAGATCGAGGACTGCTGGTTCATCGCGGGCGACGACTCGTACATGCTCAAGGTGCGGGCCGGCGACGTGGACGGCCTGGAGCGGATCATCCGCAAGCTCTCCAGCACCAAGGGCGTCTCGCGCACCCGTACCACCATCGTGCTCTCCACCAAGTGGGAGAACCGGGTCGGGGACCTGCCCGAAGAGCGCTAAGAGTACGGTGGGTGGCGGTTGCAGGCAGGACAGGACCCGTAGAGGAGACGACCGGAATGGACGCTGGGCTCAAGCGTGAGCTGGAGGACAAGGTTCGCTCCGGCGAGCGGCTGACCCGTGAGGACGGCATCGCCCTCTACGAGTCCGACGACCTGGCCTGGCTGGGCGGCCTGGCCCACGAGGTGCGCACGCGCAAGAACGGCGACGTCGTCCACTTCAACGTCAACCGCCACCTCAACATGACGAACGTGTGCACCGCGTCGTGCGCCTACTGCTCGTTCCAGCGCAAGCCGGGCGAGAAGGACGCGTACACGATGCGCATCGAGGAGGCCGTGCGCCTGGCCAAGGCCATGGAGAACGAGAACCTCACCGAGCTGCACATCGTCAACGGGCTGCACCCCAGCCTGCCGTGGCGCTACTACCCGCGCTCGCTCTCCGCGCTGAAGGAGGCGCTGCCGAACGTCTCGCTGAAGGCGTTCACGGCGACCGAGATCCACCACTTCGAGACGATCTCCGGGATGTCGGCCTCCGACATCCTCGACGAGCTGATCGAGGCCGGCCTGGAGTCCCTCACCGGCGGCGGCGCGGAGATCTTCGACTGGGAGGTCCGCCAGCACATCGTCGACCACAAGACCCACTGGGAGGACTGGTCGCGCATCCACCGGCTGGCGCACTCCAAGGGCCTCAAGACCCCGTCGACGATGCTCTACGGGCACATCGAGGAGCCGCGCCACCGCGTGGACCACGTGCTGCGGCTGCGCGAGCTCCAGGACGAGACCGGCGGCTTCCAGGTCTTCATCCCGCTGCGCTACCAGCACGACTTCGTGGACATGCAGGACGGCAAGGTCCGCAACAAGCTCCAGGCGCGCACGACGATGGCGACGGGCGCGGAGGCGCTGAAGACCTTCGCGGTCTCGCGTCTCCTCTTCGACAACGTGCCGCACGTCAAGGTCTTCTGGGTCATGCACGGCGTGCAGACCGCCCAGCTGGCCCTCCAGCACGGTGCGGACGACATGGACGGCTCGGTCGTCGAGTACAAGATCACGCACGACGCGGACAACTACGGCACGCCGAACAAGCTGGGCCGTGACGATCTGCTGGAACTGATCCGCGAGGCGGGCTTCCGCCCCGTCGAGCGCAACACGCGGTACGAGATCATCCGCGAGTACCCCGGCCCGGACGCGGCCCTGCGCGAGACCCCGCAGGCGATGCGCGTCTGACGCGCCGCCGCACCCGAAGCGCCCTGGTCCGCATGCCGGACCAGGGCGCTTTTTTTACTGGCGCACCGACGCGGGTAATAGATACTCTTCGGGTATGACCCTTACCTTCACGCTGGATCCGCAGATCGACCCGGCGCTGCACGAGGCCCTCCTCGGCCTGTGGACGGACGTCTCCAACGCCGGGGGCGCCGTGGGTTTCGTCCCGCCGGTCGTCCGGGACGACGTCCGCCCGCAGCTGATCAAGCAGCTCGGCATGATCGCCGATGGCCAGATGCGGCTCCTGGTGGGCCACGACGAGGACGGGCTGGCCGCCGTCGCCTTCCTCGGCCTCAACCGGCACGCCCTGATGACCCACTGGATCTGGCTCTACACGGTGATGGTCGCCCCGGACCGGCAGGGCCGGGGCTACGGCCGTCTGCTGATGGCCGCTTCCGCCGACTGCGCCCGCGGGATCGAGGGCGTCGAAGCCGTCCGCCTGTCCTGCCGCGGCGGCCTGGGGCTGGAGCACTTCTACGCGGCCTGCGGCTACAAGGAGGTCGGCCGCGTCCCGGGCGCGATCCGGGTGGCCCCGGGCGACGACCGCGACGACATCACCATGGTCCTGCCGCTCCTCTGACCCCCGGCGGGTTCGTCCCCACCCGGGCCGTGCTTCACTGGACGGGCACGTGACGACGTACCGACGAGAGAGAAGGGGTCACCGTGTCCCTCAAGCCGAGCGCGACGATCCGCTACACCGCGATGCGGCTGGGCATCTTCGTCGGATGCCTCGTCCTGGTCGCCGTACTGGTCAACGTGGGCTGGGTGCCCGCCGGCCTGGGCGACGCCAACCCCGCGTGGGTCGTGCTGCTCGCCCTGGTGATCTCCGCGCCGCTGTCCTTCGTACTGCTGCGAAAGCAGCGCGACGAGATGTCCGCGCAGATCTCCGGACGCGTCGCGGGCGCGAAGGAGCGGCTCGCCGCGAACCGCTCCCAGGAGGACGCGGCCGACGACGCCGCCCGCATCTGAGCCCGCCCCGGGTTAGCTTCCTCACACACCGAACCGCACCGAACCGCCCTGGCACCGGGATTCCCCCCGTGTGCCGGGGCGTTCGGCGTTTCCGGGGGGTCCTGCACGCGCTGGCTCAAAGTGCACCTTTGAGAACCTCAAAGGGAAAGTGTTAGCGTGTTAAACATGTTGACCACAGTTGCGCACGAAATGACCACGAGCGTCCCGCTCGTGGCGCGCCTGCACGTCGACCTCTGCCGCCGCGTGTCCGCGGCCTGTTGTGGCTGTCGCTGAGCCCACGCCGTTCTTCCCTTCCCCCCTCTTTCTTTGCGCATCACCCCCGGAGTGTGTCCGTGTCCGCGACCCCTCAGGCCCCCGCCAAGGCCTCTTTCAAGTTCCCGTTCTGGGCCCAGATCGTCACCGGCCTCGTGCTCGGTGTCCTGTTCGGCTGGATAGCCCGCAGCCAGGACGTCAGCTGGCTCGCCACCACCCTCGAGCAGATCGGCGACATCTTCGTCCAGCTGCTGAAGCTGGCCGTCGCACCGCTCGTCTTCTTCGCGATCCTGGTGTCCATCACCAACCTGCGGAAGGTGAACAACGCGGCCCGGCTCGCCTCCCGCACGCTGCTCTGGTTCATGATCACCTCGCTGATCGCCGTGGGCATCGGCCTCGCGATCGGCCTGCTGACCAACCCGGGCGCCGGCACCGGCCTCACCCCGCAGGACGGCAAGCTGCCCAAGCGCCACGGATCCTGGCTCGACTTCCTGACCGGCATCGTCCCGAAGGACATCGTCACGCCGTTCACCGAGCTGAACGTGCTCCAGATCGTCTTCCTCGCCGCCGTCGCCGGCATCGCCGCCCTCCAGCTCGGCACGAAGGCCCAGCCCGTGCTGACCCTGGCCGAGTCGGTCCTGGAGCTCCTCCAGAAGGCCCTGTGGTGGGTCATCCGCCTCGCCCCGATCGGCACCGTCGGCCTGATCGGCACCGCGATCGCCTCGTACGGCTGGGAGCTCATCGGCAAGTACGCGACCTTCACCGCCGACGTCTACGTCGGCTCGGCGCTCGTGATGTTCGGCGTGTACCCGCTGCTGCTGGCCACGGTCGCCAAGGTCAACCCGATCCAGTTCTTCAAGGGCGCCTGGCCCGCGATCCAGCTGGCGTTTGTCTCCCGCTCCTCGGTCGGCACGATGCCGGTCACCCAGAAGGTCACCGAACGCCTCGGCGTCCCGAAGGAGTACGCCTCCTTCGCCGTCCCGTTCGGCGCGACCACGAAGATGGACGGCTGCGCCGCGATCTACCCGGCGCTCGCCGCGATCTTCATCGCGCAGATCTTCGACGTCCAGCTGACGATCACCGACTACCTGCTGATCGCCTTCGTCTCGGTGGTCGGCTCGGCCGCCACGGCCGGCCTGACCGGCGCCACCGTCATGCTGACGCTGACCCTGTCCACCCTGGGGCTGCCCCTGGAGGGCGTGGGCCTGCTGATGGCGATCGACCCGATCCTGGACATGATGCGCACCGCCACCAACGTCGCCGGCCAGGCCCTGGTCCCGGTCGTGGTCGCGGCCCGCGAGGGGATCCTGGACAAGAAGGCCTACGAGGCCGCGTCGTCCTCCCCCCTGGACGAGGCCACCCCGGTCCCCGACCCCGCCTGACCCCCGCCCCCCGCACCCCCCGCCCCCGTCCGGGCGGGGGCTGCGGCACGTCCGGCGCCGGGCCCTCAGTCGACCCCGTGCAGATAGACCCGGCTGCTCCGGTCGTCGGCCCGCGCCACGGCGACCTTCAACCAGTCCAGCTCGTCCTTGCAGGGCGCACAGATCTGCCCCTCCCGCACGTTCGCGAGCGATTCGGGCTCCGGGAGCCCGAGGTGTGCGAAGGGCGTTGCCGGCTTTCCTTCCCCGGCCCACGGCTTTTCGCGCAGCCGCAGGGGGCGTTCCGGCCGGAGCCGATCGAGGAAGCCGTCCACCTCGTCCGCCGGCAGGACGAACGTGAGGATCAGCCCGTCGTCCTGGAACCCCTTCTGGCGGGCGGCCCTGGCATCGGTCGCCGTCGTGGGCACCTGCACCTGGAGGGTCTTCGCGACGGACTCCACGGTGGCCCCTTCCTCCCAGTAGGGCGCATCGCGGATGTCATGCCCCCCGCCCGCCCCGGAGCAACCGCCGAGCAGGGCGACGGCCACGGCAACGGCACCCACGAGACCGGGCCGCCGGATTCCCCGCCTGACACCGCTCACCGTGCGTCCCCGTTGCGTCCGGGGTCCTTACGGGTCCCGTCCCGCCCGGGGTCCTCCGGGTCCGGCCAGCTGCCGCCCCCGGCCGGGCCGAGGTCGTGGCGCTGTACCGAGCTGCTGCCCCGCATGTCGAACTCCTTCGCGAGTCCCGTCTGGTGGAGGCGGGCCATGTCGGCATCGGTCACGGTGGTCGGCCCGATGGGAGTGAATTTGCCGGGATCCCAGTTGTAGCGGTCCCAGATGTTCACCTGGTAGTCGAAGCCGACCTGCGGTTTGCCGTCCGGCCCGGGCACCACCGTCACGACACCCGTCGTGTTCGACATGGCGCTGCCCACGGCCAGGTACCAGTTGCGATCCGAGTGCTCGTACCCCTCTCCCCAGGTCTCGACCGGGATGGCGACGGGCTTGCCTCCCGACTTCTCAAAGGCGTCCAACGCCTGGCGGCGCCACTCGTCCTGTTCACGGGCGCGGACCTTTGCCACCTGGTCGCGCAGGGCGGCGTCGTCGGTCAGCATCCTGTCGACGTCGAGATCGAGGGTGCGGCCGCTGCCGTTCAGATAGTGGTCCATGTGCCGGGCCGCATCGGTCATCCCGATGAAGTCGCCGGAGTTCGAGATGCCGTTCGCCTGGAACTCCTTCCAGTAGTCCCCGACGCCCGGCGACCGTGCGTCGAACGGCCCGGCCCCCTTGTCCGCGGACACCCGCTTCACCGTCGGCGTCAGCAGGCCTGCGGCCAGCAGGTCGTCCTTGTGCTGCGTCCACAACTGGGCACGCGACTCGGGGCTCAGGGATTCCCACAGCCGCCGCAGCTCCTTGCGCTGTGTGGCGTCGGCGTCTTCCCCGAGGCCGGCCAGCTTCATGGCGCGGGGCAGCATCTCCCCGTCGAGTGACGTGTACGTCGCGTGCCCCGGGTTGGAGGGGTCACCGCCGTGGCTCGCACGCAGAGCCCGTACCGCGGCGGCGTCCACTTCACCGGCGTGGCTCACCACGTCCGCGAGCGCGTCCGCGTACCAGCGCATCAGGTCCTGTTCCCGCTGCCCGGGCCCCTTCACCGTGCAGAGCAGGGGTTCGACGACCACGGTCGCACCGTCCTTGCCGATCCTGACGTTGAACCCGTTCTCCCGGGCGTCGTCCACCAGGTTCTTCGCCTGCTGCTGGAGGCTCTTGAGCTCCGCGTGGGCGTCGTCGAGGACGCTGAAGATGCTCTTCGCCTCGGTGTGGAGGTCCTCGATCTCCTTGGCCGTTTTGCCGGTGAAGTCCCGGGTGACCCCGGCGTTGACCCCTTCCCAGCGGGCCTTGTCGGCCTTGGCCTTGAGCCCGTCACGGGCTTCGCCCCCGAGGCGCTGCAGTTCGCCGGACATGCGCTTCCAGTCCGCGACCGCCGTCCCCAACTTGCCGAGGTCGACTTCGATGAGATCGGTGTGGTTCATGACGCGCCCCCTATTTGAAGTACTCGGTGAGCCGCGACACGGGCACGGCAGAGCCGTCGCGGTTGCGGAGGGACGCGGCGATCGCAGCGTCGTCCTCGGCGTGCGCCTTCTTCGAGTAGTCCAGATGGTTGGATATGTGCGCACAGGCCTGCAGAACCGTTTTGACCTGTGAGGTCCACACCGAGACCGCCGTCTCCAGCTCGCCCCCCAGAGCGAACGTCCTCGCCTTCAGTGCTGCGGCGGCCTGCATCGTGGAGCCGGCTCCCTCCGGGTCCGACCCGGCGCCGGCGATGTCCGCCGCCTTCTGCAATGTCCCGTGCAGGACGAAGGCCTCATGACCCACGTCACCGAGGTCGTCCTGGTGCACGACGAGATCGGCCTCGCCGCTGCTGCCCGCCGGACCTCCCGGTAACTGGTTGAGCCGCATCGACACCTGCCGCTGGGCCACTGCTTCGGCCTTCGCGTTCTCCCATTCGTTCCATGCCATCGAGTCATTCCACCATGGCCCCACGACAGCGCAACTGCCTCACCAGCCAAGATCATTGGCTGTCGGGTGACGGGTCAGAGGGTTTCGGCGCGGATGTAGGCGAGGGTGCCGAGGAGGAGGGGGACCGCGTACCACCAGCGGTTCATCGTGCGGCGGTAGACCGGGAGGAGGGACAGGAGCAGGCCGGCGAAGCTGATGCACAGCGCGATCACGCCCATGGCGTGGGCGTCGTCGCGGGTGCGGTGGTCCAGGGGCGCGATCGGGTCCGCCGACAGCAGGAGTACGCAGATGTAGGCCGCCGGGAGGTAGATGAGGGCCAGCGGGACGCCCAGGACCCACTGGAGGCAGCCGCGGTCCTCGGGCAGGTCGATGTTCTCGCGCCCGTACGTCATTGCATTGCCTTCTTCACGTTGCCGAGGTTGTTCCGGAAATCATCGCCGTAGTCCTGGGCCTTCTTCGACTCCCAGTACGGCCCGCCGTTGTAGCGGGCGGCGATCTCCTGCATCTGGGCCTCGGTCAGCTGGTCCGCCGGGACGTTCGCGTAGCCCGTCTCCTCCTTGATCTGGGCCAGGAAGCCGGCTGCGATGAACGCGTTCTGCTTCGGGTCCTGGAGCGCGGACTTCACCACGTTGCGCTGCTGCTCGGTGAGGTGTTCCGGGTCGTAGCCGAGCACCTCGGCCCCGCGCCGCAGCTGGACGGCGATCGGGCCGAAGGAGGTCTCGTCCGGCCGGCCGCCCGCCCGGTCCGGCAGGTTCTCGGGCGTGATCGGGCTCAGGCCCCACGGTGCGTCGGCCGCCTGGCGGATGAAGTCGACGCCGTCGTCGAAGATGCCCGGCTGGCCGCCGACCTCCTTCCACGCGATACCGGCGACCATCTCCTCCGGCAGGCCCGCCCGCTGCGCGGCCGCGCGCAGGATCTCCTTGTTGTTGCGGATCCACTCCGCCCGCCCCTCGTCCGACTGCGGCGGGTCCCAGTAGTTGTCGTCCGCCTCCGGCAGCCCCGCCACCCGCATCCGGATGTCGCGCAGCTCGGGGGAGACCGGGTCGTTGCCGAAGGGCCCGGTCATGTCCTTCTTCGGGCCGCTGCCCGGCAGGTGGGTCAGCGGGTTGGCGCGGGCCTCGGCCGCCTCGCGGCGGATGTCGGCCATGGCCGCGTAGACGTCGACCCCGCCCCCGCCGCCCCCGGCGCCGCTCTTGACCTTGAACTCGGGCAGCAGCTCGTACGCCTGCTTCAGCGCGTGCACGCACACGCTGCGGGCCTCGCCCTCGGCCGTCTTGGCCTGGTGGAAGCTGCCGCCCGCGTCGTCGTGGAGCCGGTTCGCCTCGTCGCGGATGTCGTCCACGTCCATGGTCAGCTCGGCGAAGAAGTCCATGACGCCGGTCGTCGCCCGCATGTCCTCCCACTGGCACATCGGCTCCGCCTCCTGCGCCGTGCGCGTGATCGCGGTGCCCTTCGTGGCGATGAGCGCCGCGAGCTTGCGCTCGGTGCGCTTGCCGTTCGCGTAGTGCGACTTGGCGGTGGTCAGAGCCGCGGCGTAGGCGTGCAGGGCGCTGGCGGCCTTGTCGTAGCCCTCGGCCATGTGCAGGACGAGCTGGCGGGCCTCCGACAGGCGGTCGGTGTACGTGTGGCTGCCGTCGCTCTGCCACTGCGTACCGGTCTCGGCGCGCCGGGCGGGCTCCTCGATCTGGACGAGGAGGTCGCGCAGCCGCTTGAACTCGGCGGCGTTGCGCTCCACCAGGGCCGGGTTGCACTCCTCCAGGAACTGGACGTCCTTGCGGTGGCTCAGGGTCACTTCGACTCCGGCTTCACGTACTGGCCCCCGTCGAGGATGTTGTCGAGGAAGTTGCGGGCGGTGCTGTCGTCGACCTGCGCGAAGCCGGTGCCGGTGGTCTTGAGCTTGGTGGCCAGGGCGGCGAACAGGTTGATCGTGTCCTTGAACTGGTCGTCGGCGAAGCGGGCGAAACGCAGGGCTTCCGCCGAGACGTCCGCGTGGGCCCGCGGGGCGCGGGACATGGTGCTCGCGTCCCCGTCGGGACGGCCCTCGTGGAGGAGCGCGGCGATCTCGATCAGCAGGTTGGCGTTGCCGTTGATGGACTGGGCCCCGGCCACGAGGCTTCCGGCCGGGCTCCCCGCCGTGCTCGCGTCGGCGGGCACGTGGTTGAGCCGCATGGCGGGCGACTGCTGTGCGAGCACGGCGGCCTTGTGCTGGGCCCATTCCGCGTCGAACGACATGTGTCCCCCGGTGAGTTGAACTTCGGACATGGCTAGAATCCGTTGGTCATGTCCATGCTAATACGGGGATATCGCACATGAACTTCCGCAACACGCGGCGCGCACTGGCCGGATTCGGTGCCGCGGCGACCCTGCTGGTCACCTTCTCCGGTGCCGCGCAGGCCTCCTCCACCGCCCCTTACATCGGCTACGGCTACTCCACCTCCGGGCCGGGCGTGAAGTGTGCCCAGATCTTCGCCAACCGCTACGGCGGCTACTCGCCCGCGATCCGGGAGGACGGGCGATATGGACAGGAGACGCAGGCGGCGATCAGGCGGTTCCAGAGCCACGTCCACCAGGACCCCTACAACTACCCGCTGACGGTCGACGGCATCGTCGGAAAGTCCACGGGCGCGGCCATGCTGAAGATCGCGCAGCGCGATCACGACCTGGAGCCGTACATCTACGACACCTGCATCCACCTCCTGCCCAGCTGATCGGCCCGGTCCCCTATAGTCGGCCGCCGTTGATCAACTGACTTTGTACGGGGGACTGGTGACGGTACGGGAGATACGCGCGGCGGCCCGGATGATCGGGCGGCGCAACGCGCTGCGCTACCTGGCGATCGGGGTCGGGGCCTCCCTGGCCGCGGCGTGCACGAGCAAGGGCGAAGCCCCGGCCGGGGCCACCGGGGACGCGGCTTCGCCGTCCTCGGCTCCGGTTCCCGGGACGAAGGGCGGCGGGGCCGGATCCTCCGCCGCCGCGACCCCGGCCCCCGCCCCGTCCGCCCCCGGCGTGGTCGCCCGGGCCTTCGACGCCTTCATCGGCGGCACCTGGAAGATCGAGTCGACCACCTCCGGCAGCAAGACGGTGCACGGCACGGCCACCGTGACGGCCCCGCCCGGCGGGAACGGCGGCTTCACCATCGTCTGGGACGCCGACGGCACTCCGGTCACATGGACCGGAGGCTGGCTGCTGCGCGGCGGCCACCTGCGCACCGACGTGTTCCAGGGCGACAAGGAACTGAAGAAGCTGAGCGGCGGCGAGGCCCTGACGGTTCCGGGGACCGTCGAGGACACCGTCTCGCTCGCCCTCCCGTGGAAGCCGCCGGGCGCGAGCGGCACGGGCGACGGCCAGCAGCTGAAGGTGACCTACAAGGACAAGGTCCTGCGGATCGTCCACGACAACGGCCACGGCAGCGAGTCGGTGCACGTCTGCACCCGCGCCTGAGGGCCGTCGTCAGACGCCGGACGCGTGGGCCACGAACCCGGCCCACGCACCGGGCCCGACCGTCAGGTGGGCCCGCGCGACGTCCTTGGAGTCCCGGACCAGGACCGCGTCGGGGGTGGCAGCCACCTCGACGCAGTCGTTCCCGTCACTGCTGTCGCTGTAGCTGCTCTTGAACCAGGCGACCTCGACGCAGTCATCGCCCTCGCTGCTGCTGCTGTAGCTGCTCTTGAACCAGTCCAACTCGGCGTGGTGGATCATGTTTCTCCCAGCAGTTCCTCGATGAAGGCCCGCGATTCTCGTGGCGTGAGCGCCTGAGCTCGGATGATGCCATAGCGCAGCTCAAGGAGCTGGAGTTGCTTGGGATCGGAGACCGGGCGTCCGTAGAACACCCCGTCGGCTCGCCCCACCGCCGTTCCGTCGCCGAACTTCAGGAACTGGATCAGCCCCAGCATTCCGGCGTGATCCTCACGATTGGTCGGCATCACCTGGAACTCAATGTTCGGCAACTGGACTACCTCCAAGAGGTGTTCGAGCTGTCGGCGCAGCACCATTGTGCCCCCGATCGGACGGCGGAGCGTGACCTCCTCCTGCACAATGCTGAGCGCCGGCCCGGGAGACCGTTGGAAGATGGACTGTCGTGCCATACGCGCAGAGACCATCCGCTCCATCTCGTCGGACGTGTAGGCGGGGCGCATTGTTCGAAACAGTGCCCGCGCGTAGTCCTCGGTCTGCAACAGGCCGTGGATGCTGTGGTTGTTGTAGGCGCCGATCTCGACCGCCTTGGCCTCCCGCTGCTTCAAGTCGCGGATCTTCTTCGGGTAGCGGACCTGTTCCAGGTCCACCTTCATCGCGGCGATCCTGCCGCCCGCCTTCAGTACGGCGTCCGCCCTGTCCAGGTACTCGGGGCGGGGGATCCGCTTGCCCGCCTCGACCTTGCGGACCTGGTCCTCCCCGTACCCGACCTCCGTGCCGAAGTCCGCCGCCCGCATGCCGGCGGCCTCGCGCCAGGCCTTGAGCTGGCGGCCCAGCGCGGCCACCACGGCCACGCCCTGTTCGTCCTCCGGGTCCACGTCCCAGCCGGGCTCTTCCGTACCGTCACTGCCGTCCACGCTCATGCCGCGCCCACCTCCGACGAGCCGATGTCCTCCGCGCCCCGTACCCGGCGGCCATGTCCGGACAGCCCGGACATGGCCGGACAACCGCCGGACAGACGCGGGACGTACGGGCGGTGCCGCTTCTCACGTTACGCACGGGCCGCCACGCTGAGTGACGTGATTCCTCAACTCGTCGACTTTCACGTCCAGCTGTCCGCCACGCCGCGCGGGGCTCGACTCGGCCGGGTGCTCGCGGCCGAACAACTGCGTTCCTGGGGGCTGCCCTTGGAGGTGCCGGCGCAGATCATCGCGGAGCTCGCCACCAACGCCGTGACACACGGGCGGGTACCCGGGCGGGACTTCCGACTGACACTCACCGTCACCCGCGACACCCTGCTCATCGAGGTGACGGACCCCCGGGGCGACCGGATCCCGCAGATCCGCGAGCCGGGGCGGGGGCTCGTGCTGGTCGAGGCGCTCGCGGACCGTTGGGGCGTACGGGAGGGGCCGGCGCCCTGCAAGGTGGTGTGGGCGGAGGTGTCGCTCGCCACCGCGCCCTGGGGCGTCGCGACCCGGCGCGCTTAGACGCATAAAGACCAAAGGACCGGTGGAAAGAACCAACCCACCCACCCCACCCGACCCCTGGTCGCCCGGTCGGGTGAACTGTGCCAACTGGGCTGGATTCGGGGATGGTTGCCGGGCATATGCTCGGCCCCGACAACAACCACAGACATGAGACGGCCCCCGGCGGGACTGGCATCCCGGTCGAGGGCCTGACCAAGCAGGAAGCAGTACCTTCCTCATGGCTCTTGAGCAGCCTAGCGCGCCCTCGCGCGAGTCGTCCCGGGTTCCCGCCGGGACTCCCCGATCCGGTGTCGTCCACGTCAACACGTGGCACGCCGGTCGCTACACCGTGATCGGCAATCACCTCCTCCAGCACCGCGAACTGTCGGCCACGGCCATCGGGATCGGGTCGCACATCCAGTCACTGCCCGAGGGTGCCCCCGTCGGCATCAGGGCGCTCATGGGCCGGTTCCCGGAGGGCGAGAAGCGCATCAGCGCGGCCCTGCGGGAGCTGGAGCGGTGGGGGTACCTGGAGCGCCGGACGGAGCGGCTGGCCACGGGCCGGGTGGTGACCCGCACGTACTCGTACAACAAGCCGCGGACCGGTCCCGAGAGGCCGCTTCCGCCACCTCCTCCGCCGCCGGGCCGCGAGCCCGACCCGGCCCCGGACTTCGACTCCGATCCCGGCCGGGCCGGGGCCACCGCCCCGGAGCCCGACCCGAGCCGGAACCCCGCCCCGGCCCGGGCCCAGCACGCAGCCCCGGCCCGGGAGGCTGACCCGGCTCCGGCTCCGGCTCCGCCCCCGGCCGCAGCCTGGGCCCCGGCCGCAGCCCCGGCCGCAGCCTGGGCTCCGGCCTCGGTCCTGGCTCCGGCCTCGGTCCTGGCTCCGGCCTCGGCCTTGGCTCCGGCCTCGGCCCTGGCTCCGGATGTGGGACCGACTCAGTGCGAGGCCTCGGCCCCGGATACAGCCCGGGCCCCGGTCCCGGATGCGGCCGTGGCCCCGGCCCGGGGTGTGGCCCCGGGCTGGGACGCGGCTCCGGCCCAGAGTGCTGGCCCGGTTCCGGGTCGTGATGCGTCGCCGCAGCCGAACGCGGACCCGGAGTCGGCCCCGGGCCGGGACTCGATTACGAGCCCGGGACGGGCCCCGGGCCGGGAGCCGCAGTGCGGCTCGGGTCCGGCGGCCGGGACGTGGCGGGGTCCGGCCGCCGAGCCCGCGCAGCGACAACTGCACTGCGGCGCAGCCGACTTGCTCGCCGGTCTGCGGCGCCACGACCCGCGCCTGCTCCTGGCGGCCCGCGACGTGGAACGCCTCGCACCCGGCGTATCGGCCTGGCTGGACCGGGGTGCGGACCCCGAGGCGGTCGGGCTGGCCCTGACGACGAACCTGCCGGAGTCGATGCGCAGCCCCGCCTCCGTACTGGCG
>NZ_JBHYVA010000039.1:0-25562 GCF_042750055.1 Streptomyces sp. NPDC059456 | reverse complement strand
CGAGTGGGACTGATCGCGCGGGGCTGCGGCGCCCAGAGACTCTCCTCTGTTCTCGAGACGCCCGCGGGCGCGTGCCCCGGCGCACCGCCGCGCTCGCGCGCCCCGCCCCCCGCCCCCGCCCACCGCGCCGACGAGCCACCACGGGGAGCCCGTCAGCAGCGCCTCGAAGGGGTTGAGCAGCAGGGTCGTGACCACGTCGCGCACCGCGCCCGTCACCCCGGCGAGGCTGCCCTGTGCCCATGCGGTGGCGGAGTCCGCCGTACGGGAGACCGCCGCGCCGACACCGGCGTCGGCGGGGAACCGCGCCGCCCACACGTAGGTGTGGGAGAGCCAGACGCATGCGCCGGTGAGCACGGCGCCGCCGAGGAGCAGGGGACGGCGCCCTCGCCCCGGGCGGCCGGTGCGCTCGCTCGCCGCGGTGGTGACCCGGTCGAGGACGACGGCCAGGACGACGATGGCGAGCCCGGCGTTGAAGGCCGTGCCCACGTCGAGCGTCTCCAGCGCCTTGAGGACGGTCTTGCCGAGCCCGGGCGCGTCGATGAGTGCGGCGATGGTGACCATGGAGAGCGCGGCCATGATGGTCTGGTTCACGCCCAGCACGACGGTCCGCTTGGACAGCGGCAGCAGCACGGTCGCGAGCGTCTGGCCGCGGGTCGCGCCGAGCGAGCCGGCCGCCTCGACCGCGGCGGCGGGCACGGAACGGATCGCGTGGGCGGTGATGCGTACGGCCGGCGGCATCGCGAAGACCAGCGTGGCGATCGTCGCGGACGCCGGGCCGATGAGGAAGAACAGGGTCAGGGGCGCCAGGTAGACGAAGGTCGGCATCGTCTGCATGAAGTCGAGCACCGGGGTCACCAGGCGGTGCACCCGGTCGGACAGCCCGGCCCAGACACCGAGCGGAATGCCGATGAGCAGGGAGACCAGGACGGCCGCCAGGGTCAGGGCGAGGGTGTCCATGCTCTCGCGCCACAGTCCCTGGAGGCCGAGGAGGACGAAGCCGGCGACGGCGAGGGCCGCCACCCGTACGTTCCCGAACACCCACGAGAGGTATCCGGCGACGGCGACGACGCCCAGCCAGCCGACCACGGGGACGGGCCGGCCGAAGGACGGCTGTGCGAGCAGCCCCTGGAGGAGGGTGACGAGGGTGTCGATGGCGAGCCGGATCTCGTTGAAGACGTGGAGGAAGACCGGATTGCTGTTCCGGCCGGCCCCGACGGCGTCGTTGATCTCGTTGAACCGCCGGTGGAGCGGCGTCAGTTCGGCCGGGCCGAGGGGAAGCGTGTGCAGGCCGCGCAGCGCCGCCCACAAGGCGGCCCACCCGACGAGGACCGCGGCCGCCGCCAGGGCGCGGCCGCCCCGGGCCGGCGCTCGCCGCGGGGACGGCGCCCGCCGCGCGGCCGGTGCTGCCGGGACGGCCATCACGCACCGCCCTCCGGGCCGGCGACGACGGCGAGGATCTCCTCGGCGCCGACGAGGCCCAGCAGCAGCCCGTTCTCGACGACCTGCACGGGCCGGTCCGCCGCGAGGACGGTGCGCACGGCCTCGCGGACAACGATGTCGGGAGCGAACGACGGCCCGTCGAGGGCGTCGTCCGGGCGGGCCGGGCGCATGATCCGGCGCAGGGTGAGCACCTGCGCGCGCGGCACGTCCGCGACGAAGTCCCGGACGTAGTCGTCGGCGGGCGCCCCCACCAGCTCGTCGCCCGTACCGCACTGGACCGTGCGGCCGTCGCGCATGATGAGGATGCGGTCGCCCAGCTTCAGTGCCTCGGACAGGTCGTGGGTGACGAACACCATCGTCTTGCCGACCTCCCGGTGCAGCCGGACGACCTCCTGCTGCATGTCCCGGCGGATCAGCGGGTCGAGCGCCGAGAACGGCTCGTCGAACAGGAGCACGTCCGGGTCCCCGGCGAGGGCGCGGGCGAGGCCCACGCGCTGCTGCATGCCGCCGGAGAGCTGGTCGGGGTAGGAGTGCTCGTACCCGGCGAGGCCGACGAGTTCGATCACCTCCACGGCGCGCCGGGTGCGCTCGGCCCGGCCGGTGCCGCGGATCTCCAGGCCGTACGCGACGTTGTCCAGGACGCGGCGGTGCGGCAGCAGCCCGAAGTGCTGGAAGACCATCGCGAACTTGCGCCGGCGCAGCTCGCGCAGCCGCCTGTGGTCGGCGCCGCGGATGTCCTCGCCCTCGAAGACGAGCTCGCCGGCCGTCGGCTCGATCAGCCGGGTCAGACACCGCACGAGCGTCGACTTCCCGGAGCCGGACAGGCCCATGACCACGAAGACCTCGCCGGGCGACACGTCGAAGGACACGTCGCGCACGGCCGCGGTGCAGCCGGTGCGCTCCAGCAGCTCGCGGCGGGAGAGGGCGGCCAGAGCGGGCGAGTCCGGCACCCGGTCCGCCTTCGGCCCGAAGACCTTCCACAGGCCGCGTACGGAGATCACCGGCGGGCCGTCCCGACGGCCGCCCGCCACCGCTTCGCGCCACTTCCCGCCGACGTACGGATCTGCCACGCGCGGAGCCCTCCATACGGGTAACACCGGTATGTGCGTTGCGTATTGCGCAGCGTAGTGCTTGGAATGGAACGACACGATCGCCCACGGGGTGCGGTACGTCAAGGGGACCGGCGGCCCCGCGGCCGGGTGCGGGGGCGGTGCGGCGGCCCGTTCAGCCGCCGAGGCGCTCCAGCATCGCGCGCCGCCAGCGTTCGGTCTCGGCTATCTGGTTGAAGGTGAACAGGTGCAGGCCGGCCACCGCGGACTCGGGGGATCCCAGGGCGGGGGCGCTGCGGCGCAGCAGCCGCTGCGGGGAGTAGCCGCCGGGCGCGGCGAAGCGCAGGAACCACGAGGGGTGGCGGGTGAGGAATTTGGCCGACTCCCCCACGCCGATCTTCGTGGCCATGGACAGCAGCTTGGTGCGTTCGACGGGGCCGGCGACGCCGACGTGCACGGGCAGGGCGATCCGCCGGCGGCGCACCTGCGCGAGCCAGTGGCTCAGGGTCGCCGGGTCGAAGCACAGGTTGCTGACGATGTACGTCGCGTGCGGTTGCTTGTCCCGCATCGCCTGCACGGCGACGTCGTCGTCGATGAGGGGGTGGCTCTCGGGGTACCCGGTGATGCCGACGTGCGCGAACGGGCTGCCGAGCTCGCCGAGGCGGCGCAGTACGGGCAGGGCCGCGTCATACGGCCCGGCCGGCGGGTCGGCGTCGCCGGCCGGTACGAAGACGTCCTCGATGCCGGCGGCGACCAGCCGGTCCACGATGTCCGAAAGGTGCCCGGCGCCGGTGATCTGCCGGGCCGGGACGTGCGGGACGACCCGGTACCCGTGCCCGGCCAGGCGGACGGCGAGGTCCAGCGTGGGGCCCAGGCCCTTGGCCGGGGACGCGGTGACCGTGACGGGCACGTCCGCCGGGACGTGTGCCAGGACCTTGTCCTCGGTGGCCTTCGCCGGCAGGACCTCGTAGCGGACCCTGCGCAGGAGCTCCGCGAGGCCGCCCCCGGTGACGACGGGGGCCGGCGCGGGGCGTTCGGTGTACGGCGTGGGCCGGGCGGACATGCCGCTCCTCCTCAGGTGTGGCCGGGGCCGTGCCCCTGCTCTGCCTCGCTGTGGAGGCGGTGGTGCCGGTGGAACTCGGCCGTGGACGGCGGCAGTGGCTCGTTGCCCAGGATGAGATCGGCGGCCTTCTCGGCCACCATCATGACGGGTGCGTAGATGTTCCCGTTCGTCACGTACGGCATCACGGACGCGTCCACGACCCGCAGCCCGTCCAGACCGTGCACGCGCAGGCTCGCCGGATCGGTGACGTCCCCCTCGCCGGTGCCCATCCGGCAGGTGCAGGAGGGGTGCAGGGCGGTCTCGCCCTCCCGGGCCACCCAGTCGAGGATCTGCTCGTCGGTTTCGACGCCGGGACCGGGCGAGATCTCACCGCCGTTGTACGGGGCCAGCCCGGGCCGGCCCAGGATGGTGCGCGCGGTGCGGACCGCCTCGACCCACTCGCGGCGGTCCTGATCCGTGGAGAGGTAGTTGAACCGCAGGGCCGGGTGGACCCGGGGGTCCTTGCTCCTGATCTTCACCGAGCCCCTGGCGTCGGAGTACATGGGGCCGACGTGCACCTGGTAGCCGTGGCCCCCGGCGGGCGAGGAGCCGTCGTAGCGGACCGCGACCGGCAGGAAGTGGAACATCAGGTTGGGGTACGCGACGTCCTCGTTGCCGCGCACGAAACCGCCGGCCTCGAAGTGGTTGGTCGCACCGGGGCCGGTGCGCAGGAGCCACTGCAGGCCGATCCAGGGGCGGTGGCGCCACTTCAGGTAGGGCTGCATCGAGACGGGCTGCTTGCAGGCGTACTGGACGTACACCTCCAGGTGGTCCTGGAGGTTCTCCCCCACGCCCGGCAGGTCGTGCACGACGTCGACGTCCAGGGCCCGCAGTTCACCGGCGTTGCCGACGCCGGACAGCTGGAGCAGGTGCGGGGAGTTGAAGGCGCCGCCGCACAGGATCACCTCCCCGGCCCGCACCTGCCGGGGCGCGCCGCGTCCGCGGCGGTACTCGACGCCGACGGCGCGCTTGCCCTCGAAGAGGATCCGGGTCACGAAGGCCCTGGTCCGCACGTGGAGGTTGGGCCGCTTCATGGCGGGGTGGAGGTAGGCCCGGGCCGCGGAGAGCCGGCGTCCGCGGTGGATGGTGCGGTCGAAGGCGGCGAAGCCCTCCTGCCGGTGGCCGTTGACGTCGTCGGTGAGCGGATGGCCGGCTTCCTGGACCGCCTCCATGAAGGCGGTGAAGAGGGGGCCGGTGGCCGGGCCGCGTTCCAGGACGAGGGGGCCCTCGTGGCCGCGGAGCTCGTCCCCGGGGTCCGCGGCCAGGCAGTTCTCCATCCGGTTGAAGTACGGGAGGCAGTGCGCGTAGTCCCAGTCCGCCATGCCCGGGTCGGCGCCCCAGCGCTCGTAGTCCAGGGGGTTGCCGCGCTGGAAGATCATGCCGTTGATGCTGCTCGACCCGCCGAGCACCTTGCCGCGGGCGTGGTGGATGCGCCGCCCGTTCATGTGCGGCTCGGGCTCGGACGCGTACTTCCAGTCGTAGAAGCGGCTGCCGATGGGGAAGGTCAGGGCGGCCGGCATGTGGATGAAGACGTCCCAGGGGTAGTCGGGGCGGCCCGCTTCGAGCACCAGGACGCGGGCGCCCGGCTCGGCGGAGAGCCGGTTCGCCAGGGCGCTGCCGGCCGATCCGCCGCCGACGATGACGAAGTCGTACTGCTGGGGCACCATCGGAATCTCGTCCCTCCCCGTCGTCTCCGGCCGAGGGCCGCCCCCCAGCCGTCACCATGCGGCGCATGCTAGTACGGGTGCCGTCATGCGCACCAGGTTGCGTTCCGCGCAACTTTCCGGCCCCGGCTCGCCCGGCAGGCCGTTGGTGACGGCGAGTATGGTTCCGCCATGAGCAACCAGGAAACAGCCACCGAAACTCCGGGCGCGCCGGCGGGCGGGGTGCAGTCCGTCGACCGCGCCGTCAGCGTGCTGGAGATCCTCGCCCGGCGCGGCGAGGCGGGCGTCAGCGAGGTGGCGGCGGAGATCGACGTCCACAAGTCGACGGCCTTCCGGCTGCTCGGGGCACTGGAGGCGCGCGGTCTCGTCGAACAGGCCACCGACCGGGGCAAGTACCGGCTCGGGTTCGGGATCGTGCGGCTCGCGGGCGCGGTCACGGGGCGGATCGACATCACGCAGGTCGGCCGCCCGGTGTGCGAGCGGCTGGCCGAGGAGCTCGGCGAAACGGTCAACATCGCCATCCTCGAGGAGCAGTACGCGATCAACCTCTGCCAGGTGCGCGGCCCGGGAGCGGTCACGGCGCACAACTGGGTCGGCCAGCTGACGCCGCTGCACGCCACCTCCAGCGGCAAGGTGCTCCTCGCCCACCTCCCGGCGAAGCGGCGGGTGCAGCTGCTGGCGGAGGCCGGCCTGAAGAAGTACACGCCGAGCACCCTGACCGCCCGGACGAAGCTGGAGAAGAACCTCGTCGAAGTGCTGGACCGGGGGTACGCCATGACCCTGGAGGAGTACGAGCTCGGGCTGCACGCCATGGCCGCGCCGGTCCGCGACCGGGACGGCGTGGTGATCGCCGCGATCAGCGCCTCGGGTCCGAGCTACCGCTTCACCGAGGAGCGCATGCGCGGGCTCGCCCCGCTGCTGGTGAAGGGTGCGCAGGAGATCAGCCACCGCATGGGCCACCTGGGCTAGGGCTTGTCCCCGAGGCGGTCCCGGATCCAGTCGTGGAACGCCGCGATGTGGTGCTCGCTGGGCACCAGCACGCCTCCCCCGGCGTACATGCGCGAGCCCATCGCGGGCTGGCAGCGCTCGCAGGCCTCGAAGTCCTGCCGGTTGACCCGGTCGAAGAGCTCGACGGAACGGCTGACGTCCCGGCCGCTGTCCACCACGTCCTTGAGGAACAGCCAGTCGCACTCGACGCGGGTGCGGTCGGCCGCGACCGGGTACATCCGGTGGAAGACGACATGGTCCGGGACGAGGTTGACGAAGACCTGCGGGCGCACGGTGACCGCGTAGTACTTGCGGTCCTGGTCCGGTGACACGGTGGGGATGCGGTCGAGACCCTCCGAGCCGTCGACGGTGAACCCCCGGATCCCCTCGCCGAAGGCGGCGCCGTGCCCGACGTAGTACTGGGCCGCGTAGCCGCCCGCGAACTCCGGCAGCACCTCGGTGAGTTCGGGGTGGATCGTGGCGCAGTGGTAGCACTCCATGAAGTTCTCGACGATGAGCTTCCAGTTCGCCCTGACGTCGTAGACGATCCGCCGGCCGACCTCCAGGCCGGCGATGCCGTACCGCTCGACGGCCTCCGCGTCGCCGAGCCGCTCGACGACGGCTCCGATGACCTGTTCCTCGAAGGAGGGCGGGTGCTCGGCGAGGCAGACCCACACGTAGCCGAGCCATTCGCGTACCGCCACGGCTGCCAGCCCGAACTCGGTCCGGCCGACGTCCGGCATCCTCGTCAGGTTGGGGGCGGCGATCAGTGTGCCGTCGAGGTCGTACGTCCAGGCGTGGTACGGGCATTGGAAGGCCCGCCGGACCTCGCCGGTCTCCTGCGTGCACAGCTTCGCACCGCGGTGGCGGCACACGTTGAAGAAGGCACGGACGGCGCGGGCGCGCGACCGCGTCACCAGGACGCTCTCGCGTCCGACGTCCACGGTGCGGAAGGCGCCCGGGCCGGCGAGTTCGGACGAGCGCCCCACGCAGAACCACATCGTCTCGAAGATGCGCTCCTGCTCCAGCCGGAAGACGGCCGGGTCGGTGTAGTACGCGCCGGGCAGGGTGGCGACCAGGCTCTCCGGCAGGCTGCTCGATGTCACGTGCACTCCTCGCGGAACGTCGTGGTGCGGGACGACGGCCGCGTCCTTCAGGCGCGGCCTTCCTCCCGGAGGGCGGCCGCACGAGGCGGCTGGTGCGGCTGATGCGGCAGGCCGGCCGATGCGTCCCGCGGCAGGACGTACACCGTGCCCTCCTCGACGAGGACCGGGTGGGTGCGGACGGGGCGCCTGGCCGGCGGGGAGTCCACGGCGCCGGTGCGCAGGTCGAACTTCGAGGCGTGCAGGGGGCATTCGATCTCGCACCCCTCCAGCCAGCCGTCGGAGAGCGAGGCGTCCTGGTGGGTGCACGTGTCGTCGATGGCGTACACCTCGCCGTCTTCGGTGTGGAACACCGCGATCGGGGGGTCGGAGTCGAGCCGGCAAACCTCGCCCCGCGGGAGATCCGCGAGTCGGCACACGGGAATCTTCATGACACCTCGGTGCGTATGGCGAAACGGATTGCGGTGAACGCAACGTCAGTTTGAGGGTGCCCCCCTACCTTGTCAAGGAAGGGTTCACGACATCGGAAGGCCTCGCCCACGGCCCCGGAAGGCCGCAGGCTCGGACCATGGAAAACGTCGCCGCACTGACCGCGGAGCTCCTCGAAACGGACCGGACGGCGGGAGCGCGCCGGGCCGCCCCGGCGGCCCTGCGCGCCGTCACCGCCCTCGTTCGCCGTCAGGGCGGTTGCGCGGGACCGGGACCGGGTGGCGGGACGGGTACGGGTACGGGAACGGGTACGGCCGAACGGCCGGCACTGATGGAGCTCTTCCAGGTCGCCGCCTGGATCCTCTTCGACGCGGAGCGGCACGGGCCGTCGCGCCGGCTCAGCCGCCGGGCACTGGCCGTGGCCCGCACCCTGCCCCGGGAGGACCGCTCCCTCGAACTGCTCGTGCTCTCCGTGCTGTGCCTCCAGGAGGAGCACCTCGGGCGCCCCGCCGCGTCGCTGCGCATCTCGTCGTCCGTCCTGGCCGGCCGGGAGCTGCCGGCGCGGGTGGCCGCCGTCTTCCACGTGCGCGAGGCGCGCGCCCTGGCCCGGCTCGGCCGGCGCCGCAGGGCGCTGCGGTCGCTGTCCACGGCCCGGGAGCTGCTGGCCGACGGGCCTTCGGCGCACGATCCGTCCTGGACCTGGTGGTTCGACGGCCCGGAGCTCGACGGCCATCACGGGCTCGCCCTCGCCGCCCTCGGAGATCTGGACGGGGCGGCGTCCCTCCTGTACGAGGCGACCGCGGCGGGCGGGGCTCCGGCCTACCGGTCGCTCTTCCCGGCCGAGCTGGCGTCCGTACTGGCCCGGGCCGGCGCATGGCGGGAAACGGACGCGTGGCTGTCCGCCCTCGCGGAGCGCGTCCCGGACATCGGCTCCGTCCGCGCCCTCAACGCCCTCACCCGCACGACCCGCACCATCGCGTCGGGCCCGCGGGTCCCGCGCGCCCTGCGGAACACCGGCGCGGACCTCGTGGAAGCCCTCCGGAAGGAGCCGACGTGACCGGCGTCGTCCCCGGTGCGCGCGGCCCCCTGCCCCAGGCCCTGAGCACACCCCCCCCTCACCCCGGCTTCCGGACGGTCCGGGGGGCGTGAGAGGGTCGGCGCTGCCTGCGACAACGCCGCGAGAGGAGGGCAGTGTGACCGGTAGCACATCCGCCGGACGGGTATTGGTGGCGGACGACGACGCCGCCATCCGCCGCTCCCTGGAGCGCGGACTGCGGCTGAGCGGCTTCACCGTGCTCCTCGCCGAGGACGGGCCCGGCGCGCTGGCCGCGCTCGCCGACCGGATCCCGGACGTCCTCGTCCTGGACGTCTCGATGCCCGGCCTCACCGGCACGGAGGTCTGCCGCACCCTGCGCGCCCGCGGCGACGAGACCCCCGTACTGATGCTGTCGGCCCTCGACGAGGTCGCGGACCGCATCGCCGGGCTGCAGGCCGGAGCCGACGACTACCTGGTCAAACCCTTCGCCCTGGAGGAACTCGTCCTGCGCCTGACCGCGCTGCTGCGCCGCCGCCCGGACCGGGCACCGGCGGACGTGCTGCGCGCCGGCCCGCTGGTGATCGACGAGGCGAGCCGGCAGGTACGCCAGGACGGGGCCGAGCTCCACTTGACCCGCCGCGAGTTCGAGCTGCTGGTCCAGCTCGTGCGCAACGCCGGGATCGTCCTCACCCGGGACCAGCTGCTCGACCGGGTGTGGGGCTACGACTTCGAGGTCCGCAGCGACGCCGTCGACACCTTCGTCAGCTACCTGCGCCGCAAACTGGAGGAGGGCGGGCGCCCGAGGCTGATCCACACCGTGCGCGGGGTCGGCTTCGTCCTGCGCGTCCCCGAACCCCGGAGCGGATCGTGAAGCTCGCCACCCGCATCGCGCTCTCGGTGACCGTGGTGGTGCCCCTGCTGGTGCTCGCCGCGGGCCTGCTGGTGCTCGGGCTGGTCAGCCGCGATCTGCACCAGCAGCAGGACACCCGGCTCCAGGACCGCGCCTCGGCCGTGCTCCCCGACGTCAAGACGATGCTCACGGCCGACCTGAACGGCCGGCCGAAGGTCGAGCAGAACCAGCACCGCAAGGTCCTCGGCGACGTCCTCGACGCGGGCATCCGGGTCCGCGCGGCGACCGGCGCCACCGTGCTGGAGGGCGGACCGCAGCCCGCCGAACCGGTGCGGCTGCCCGAGCAGACCCCGGACGGGCCCGTCACCGTCCGGGCCAAGGGCCGCGCCTGGCGGGTGCTGACCGTCCCGGTGAGCGGGCCCGCGCCGGGCACCCTGTGGCTGTTCACCCCGGCCTCGGCCGCAGACCCGCAGGTCGTCGCCGTACGCCGCCGGGTACTGCTGGTGGCCCTGCTCGCGGCGCCGGTCTCCGGGCTGCTCGCGTACGGGCTGGCCGGCCGTGCCACCGCGTCCGTCCGGAGGCTGAGCCGCCGGGCCGCCGAGCTCGATCCGGGGGCCGGCCCGGCCGCCTTCGCCACCACCCCCTCGAACATCACCGAGGTCGACGAACTGTCCTCGGCCATCGGCCAGTTGCTGACCCGGTACGAGGAGCAGGCCGCCCGCACCGCACAGGCGCTGGACACCGCCCGCTCGTTCTCCTCGGCCGCCTCGCACGAGCTGCGCACACCGCTGATGAGCATGCGGACCGACCTGGACGTCCTCGCCGCCCATCCCGATCTCCCTCACGCCGAACGGGCCGAGATCGTACGGGACCTGCAGAGCGACCACGCCCGCCTGCTGGACCTGCTCACGGCCCTGCGGATGCTCGCCCGGGGCGATCTGGTGGAGGTGTCCGCCTTCGCCCCGCTCGACCTGTCCGAACTCGTGGACACCGTCACCGGCGAGACCGCCCGCCACCATCCCGCGGCCCGGCTGGACGTGGAACTCCCCGCGGAACTCAGGGTGTTCGGCTGGGATCCCGGGCTGAGGATCCTGCTCGCCAACCTGCTGGGCAATGCGGTGGTGCACGGCCGGATGCCGGACGGGCCGGCGCACGTCGCGGTACGGCTGCACGCGGAGAGCGGCTGTGCGGTGCTCACCGTGGACGACGCGGGCCCCGGCATCCCGCCCGGCGAGCGGGAAGCCGTGTTCCGGCGGTTCCACCACCGCCCGGGCAGCCCCGGCTCCGGACTCGGGCTGACCCTCGTCGCCCAGCAGGCCGCGCTGCACCGGGGCACGGTCGCCGTCGGGACGCCGCCCGGCGGCACGGGCACCCGCTTCGAGGTGCGCCTGCCCCTGTCGGCGCCGGATTCCCCGACGCTGCGGCTGCCCGCGCGGCGGGACTGGATCTCCCGGGGCGACTGAGCCCCCCGCGGACCCGCCCGGACTCACAAAGATTCCACAAAGAGGCCCCCTACCGTCCTGTCCGGCCGGCCGCCATTGAGCCGGCCCGCTCGTACCGAAGGGGATACAGCCATGCTCCCGAACCGTAGGACCGCCGCCGCCATCGGCGCCGTCGCGCTGGCCGGCGCCCTGTTCGCCGCCGCTCCCGCACAGGCCGACAACGCCAGCCCCGCCCCCGCCGCCCCGAAGACGGCCAAGTCCGCGCCGAAGGGCGACGGCGCCAAGGCCATCTGCAAGCGCCTGCCGAAGACGCAGACCCGGATCAGCACCGCGATCGACCGGCTGAACGGCGACGTGACCGTCCCCGGCTCCGTCGCCCGGCTGGAGCAGCGCGTCGCGAACGCCCAGACCGCCGGTCACACCGAGGTCCACACCTACCTGAACGACCGCCTGACCTTCCGCAAGAGCCTGCTGCCCACCCTCCAGAAGCGGCAGGACGACCTGAAGGCCGTCAGCACCTGGTGCTCCGCGCAGGGGTCCAAGTGACCGTCCCCCGCCGCGCCGCACTGGGGATGGCCGTCCTGCTCACGGGCGCGGCGCTGGTGCTCACCGGCTGCATGCCGGGCGCGAGCGCCTCGCCGAAGGACAGCCAGTCCGTGAGCGGCTCCGACGACGCGACCGTCCGGGACATGCAGAAGAAACTGGACGACGCCGAGAGCGCGGCCGCCGAGGCGGACACGGACGCCACCCAGAACAACTGACCGGCCCCGTGCACCCGGCCCGTGGACCCGCCGCGCGCCCGGTCCGGCCCGCCCCCGTGATCGGGGGCGGGCCGGACCCGTTGCGGTCAGGCGCGCTTCGCCCGCAGGAAACGGTGCAGCCGGGTCCACGGCCAGGCGTTGACGACGTCGTCCTCCGTCAGCCAGCCGCGCTGCGCCGTGCCCACCCCGTAGCGCAGGTACGGCAGGTGCGTGGTCGCGTGCGCGTCCGAGTTCACCGCGAACTTCACCCCGTGGCGCTTCGCCCGCAGGATGTCCTCGTCGCCCAGGTCGAGCCGCTCCGGATGCGCGTTGATCTCCAGCGCGGTGCCCGTCCGCGCGCAGGCCTCGAAGACGGCGTCGAAGTCGGCGTCCACGCCGGGGCGGCGGCCGATCCGCCGGGTGGTGGGATGGCCGATGACGGCGACGTTCGGGTTCTCGCAGGCCCGGATGAAGCGCCGGGTCATGGCCTGCCGGCTCTGGCCGAAGTGGGAGTGGACGGAGGCCACGCACAGGTCGAAGTCCGCGAGGAACGCGTCGGGCCAGTCCAGGCCGCCGTCCGGCCCGATGTTGAGTTCCGTGCCGTGCAGCAGCCGCATTCCGCGCACCGTGCGGTCCAGTGCCCGGACCCGCTCGCGCTGGGCCAGGATCTTCTCCCGCGTCATGCGCTGCATGGCGAGGTCCGGCGCATGGTCGGTGACCGCGTAGTACGCGTAGCCGCGGGCGGCAGCGGCGGCCACCATGTCCTCCAGGGAGGCGAGCCCGTCGGTGAGGTCGGTGTGGGTGTGCAGGTCGCCTCGGATGTCGCCCTCCGCCAGCAGGGCGGGCAGTTCGCCGCGCAGTGCCGCCGCGACCTCGCCGCGGTCCTCCCGCAACGGCGGCGGGATCCAGGGCAGTCCGAGCCGGGCGTAGATCTCCTCCTCGGTCTCCGAGGCGAGGTTCTCGCCGCTCCGGGCGTCGAAGAGCCCGTACTCGGAGAGCTTGAACCCCTGGCGCACGGCCAGCGCGCGGGTGCGGACGTTGTGCGCCTTGGACCCGGTGAAGTACTGGAGTCCCGCGCCCCAGGAGGCGGGCGGCAGGACGCGCAGGTCGACCTGGAGCCCGGCGCCGGTGCGCACGGAGGTCTTCTTCGCCCCCCGCACGATGACCTCGGCCACGTACGGGAGTTCGGTGAGCGCCGTCATGAACGGGGCGGACCGGTCGGCCGCCACCAGGACGTCGATGTCGCCGACGGTCTCCCGCATCCGGCGCAGCGAACCCGCGTACGTGCAGCGCACGCACCCCGGGATCCGCTCCATCCCGGCGACGATCTGCTCGGCGATGTCCGTCGCGGCGTCGAGCAGGATCCGGCCGTCGGCGTGGCGCAGGACGGAGATCCCGTGGAGGATGTTCTGCTCCGTCTGCTCGCCGAACCCTTTCAGATCGCGCAGCCGCTCCTGCCCGATGGCCTCCTCCAGCTGCTCGACGGAGGAGATGCCCAGCTGCTCGTACAGGACGAGGGCCTTTCTGGGCCCCAGGCCGGGGACGGCCGTCAGCTCGCGCACCCCGGCCGGTACGGCAGCCCGGCTCGCCTCGATGTCCGGGACGTGTCCGGTGCCCAGGAACTCCACGATCTTGTCGGCGATGGACCGGCCCACGTGCGGGATCTCCCGCAGGGCCCTGGCGTCCAGCCCGGCGACATCGGCCGGGTGGCCGCCGACGGAACGGGCGGCCTTCTCGTAGGCGCGCGCCTTGAAGGCGTCGCCGCCGCTGATCGCGATCAGGTCGGCGTACTCCCGCAGCAGCGCCTCGACCCGTTCGTTGGCCCTGGCCACGCCTCCAGGGTACGGGCCGCACGCCCCGCACGAAGAAGTAGAGGATTGTTCACTTTCCATTGACAGGGCGGGCCCCGGGGCCCAAAAGTGTGGCCGTCAGCGATGCATCCGACAGCGGCCGGACACCGCCCTGTCGGCAGTCCGTGCCGTGCGCCACCGCGACCGAAGCGAGCCCGTATGACTGCGCCCGTACCCCAGTTCCCCGCCGGTTTCCTGTGGGGCGTCTCCGCCTCGGCGTTCCAGATCGAGGGCTCGCCCGCCGCGGGCGGCCGGGGCCCTTCCTCGTGGGACGCGTTCACGAAGGAGGCGGGCCGCATCAAGGACGGCTCGCACGCGGACGTGGCCACCGACCACTACCGCCGCTACCGCGAGGACGTGGCCCTGATGGCCGGTCTGGGCGTCGGCGCCTACCGGTTCTCGGTGTCCTGGTCGCGGGTCCTGCCCGACGGCCACGGGCGGGTCAACCGCGAGGGGCTGGACTTCTACGACCGGCTCGTCGACGCGCTGTGCACCGCCGGGATCGCCCCCGTGCCCACGCTGTTCCACTGGGACACCCCGCTCGCCCTGGAGGAGAAGGGCGGCTGGCTCAGCCGCGACACCGCGCAGCGGTTCGCCGCGTACGCCTCCGTCGTCGCGGAGCGGCTCGCCGACCGCGTCCCGATGTGGATCACCATCAACGAGCCCGCCGAGGTCACCCTCCTCGGGTACGGCCTCGGCGAGCACGCCCCGGGCAAACGCCTCGTCTTCGACGCCCTGCCCGCGGCGCACCACCAGCTCCTGGCCCACGGACTCGGCGTACAGGCCCTGCGCGCCGCCGGCGCCCGGCAGATCGGCATCGCCGCCTCGCACAGCCCCGTGTGGGCCGCCGGCGACGGCGAGGCCGACCGCGGCGCCGCCGAGCTGTACGACATGCTCACCAACCGCCTCTTCTCCGACCCGATCCTGACCGGTGCGTACCCCGACGAGGGCCTGGCCTCGCTGCTGCCCGGCCCGGTGGCGGAAGACCTCGCGACGATCTCGGCCCCGCTCGACTGGTACGGCGTCAACTACTACAACCCGATGCTCGTCGGAGCCCCGCAACAGGGCGGACCCGCGGGCGAGTTCGGGGGCATCGGGATCCCGGCGGACCTCCCGTTCGCGATCCGGCCGATCGAGGGGTACGCACACACCGACTTCGGCTGGCCGGTGGTCCCGGACGGCCTGCGCGAACTGCTCGTCTCGCTGCGCGGGCGCTACGGCGACCGGCTGCCGCCGCTGTACGTCACCGAGAACGGCTGCTCGTACGGGGACGGGCCCGATCCCGTCACGGGCCGGATCGCCGACGCGCGCCGGATCGCGTACCACGCGGGCCATCTCGGCGCCCTGCACCGGGCGATGGAGGAGGGGGTCGACGTCCGCGGCTACTTCATCTGGTCGATCCTCGACAACTTCGAGTGGGCGGAGGGCTACCGGCAGCGGTTCGGGCTGGTCCACGTCGACTACGAGACGCTGGAACGCACTCCGAAGGACTCGTACGCCTGGTACCGCGACGTGATCAAGGGCCGCGGATGACGATCGGGCGGACGGCCGAGGAGGGCGCCGACCCGGCGGGCGGGAAACCGGCCCCCGGCGGCGGACCGTCCGGAGGCGGACCGGCGGGCGGGCGGCAGGCGGGCGGGGAACCGGTCGGCGGGCGGTGGGTGGGCGCCCTGTCCCTCGCCAACCTGGGGGTCTGGGTCGGCTGGTTCGGGCCGCTCCAACTGCTGCTGGCCCGCCAGGCCGAGCAGCTCGCCCCCGACCACAAGGCGTCCACGCTCGCGCTGGTGACGGGAGTGGGCGCGGCCGTCTCGATGGTCGCCAACCCGGTGTTCGGGGCCCTCTCGGACCGTACGACCGCGTCGGTCGGTCGGCGGATCCCCTGGGTGGTGGCGGGTGTCGCGGGCGGGGCGGCCGGACTGGTCGTCCTCGCGCGGGCACCGGACCTCGCCCTGGTGATCGCCGGCTGGTGCCTGGTCCAACTGGCCCTCAACGCGGCCTTCGCCGCCCTCACCGCGGCGGTGCCCGATCAGGTCCCGCCCCGGCAGCGCGGCCTGGTCGGCGGTTGGCTCGGCGTCGCCCAGGTCTGCGGCATCCTGGTCGGCACGGCGCTGGCCACGGTGGCGGGCGGCATCACCGCCGGGTACCTCGCGTGCGCGGCGTTCTCGGTGCTCGCGGCCGTCCCGTACGTGGTGATGCGGCGCGACACCCGGCTCTCCCCCGCCGCCCGGCCGGCCTTCCGGTGGCGGGCGTTCCTCACCGGTTTCTGGATCGATCCGCGCCGGCACCCGGACTTCGGCTGGGCCTGGCTGACGCGGTTCCTGATGAACCTGTCGTACTCCGTCAGCACGATGTACCTGCTGTACTACCTGACGGACGCGGTGCACTACGAGGACGACGCGGACACGGGCGTCCTGATCCTGACGGCGCTGAACGCGGTGACCCTGCTGGCCACGGTGGTGGTCGGCGGCGTCCGCTCGGACCGCACGGGCCGCCGGAAGGCCTACGTCATCGGGTCGGGTCTCGTCATCTCGGTGGCCACGCTGTTGCTGGCCGTCTGGCAGACCTGGACCGGGGCGGTCGTCGCCTCGCTGGTCCTCGGGGTCGGCTTCGGCGTCTACACGTCGGTGGACTTCGCCCTGCTGACGGACGTGCTGCCGACGGCCGAGGACCGGGGCCGGGACCTCGGGGTCATCAACATCGCCAACGCGCTGCCCCAGGTGCTGGCTCCGGTGATCGCGGCGCCGGTGGTCACGCACTTCGGCGGGTACACGACGCTCTACGCCCTCGCGGGCGCCCTGGCGCTGGCGGGATCGGTGCTGGTCCGCCGCATCCGCGGGGTCACGTAGCGGCGGTGCGGGCGCGCGGCACCCGACGTGCACCCGCGGTGCCACCGGACGGGCCGGTGACACCGCGGGCAGGTTGGGTCAGGAGTTGACGCAGACGTTGCCGCCGGCCGGGTTCAGCAGACCGATGAGGCTGATGCTGTTGCCGCAGGCGTTCAGCTGGAGGTGGATCGGGATCTGGACCAGGTTGCCCGAGAGAAAGCCCGGCGAGCCGATGGCGTAGCCTTCGGCCCCCGCGTCGGCGGCGGCGCTGCCGATTCCGCCCAGCGTCGCACCGACGACCAGAGCGGCTCCGGCCACCAGGGTACGGATCTTCATGTGGGTCTCCCATCGCATGAGGGTGTGCCGGGCCATCCCATACCAGCGCGGCCCGAACGTTCCCGATTCACCCGGTCGTGGGCGGTGTCCGCGCCGCGGTCCCGGAGGTCGCGAAAGATTTCCGACCGAGAATTTTCCGCGAAGGGCAATCTCCCCGGCGCTCTGGTGCGTATACCCCCGTGGAAGTCTCTCCAGGAGGAAAACTCATGGCGATCTTCACTCACCTCATCCCTGCAAAGCACCGCCGTCACGGAAAGAGGGACATGACCTCGGGGAACAACGACAGCACCGAGAGGCGCTGCCGCCGTCGTCGCCGGCACACCCAGCACGGCAACAACGGAAACCACGGTCACAACTGGTGATCGGCGAGGACGGCTGGGCGGATCCGCTTCGTGGTCCGCTCAGCCGCCGGTCGTTGAGGACACCCGACGATGAAACACGTGGCACGGCACGCCCTGCGGCGGCTGCTGTCGGTGACGGACGATCCCGATGCGGTCGTCGCCGCGGCACCTCCCGTCACACCGCGCGAGGCCTTCCGGCGGTTCTGGCCCTACACCCGGGGCGGCCGGCGCTGGCTCGTCCCGATCCTCCTCTTCAGCATCGTCGGCCCGCTGCTGGACGCGGCCGAGATCTGGCTCTTCAAGGTCGTGGTGGACGAGGTCCTCGTACCGCGCGACCTGGGCCCGTTCCTGTGGATCGCACTGGCCTATCTGGGACTGGTGCTGTGCTCGGGCGTTCTGGGGTTCGCCGACGACGTGTTGTCCACGTGGGTCGGCGAACGTTTTCTGCTGGCCCTGCGCGCGGACGTCTACCGCCACGTCCAGGGCCTCTCGCTCGGGTTCTTCGAGCGCCGGCGGCTGGGAGACGTACTGGCCCGCATCACCGGCGACGTCGACGCGATCGAGACGTTCCTGCTGTCGGGCGTGGCCAACGCCCTCTACTACGTGATCCAGTTGGGCGTCTTCCTCGGTCTGCTCTTCTACCTGAGCTGGGACCTGACCCTTCTCGCGCTCGTCATCGTGCCCCTGTTCTGGGGCGCGGCCCGGCAGTTCTCCCGGCTGATCAGGGCCGCGTCGCGCGAGCGGCGCCGGCGCAGCGGCTCGGTCAGCGCGATCGCCGAGGAGTCCCTCGGCAACATCGCACTCGTGCAGGCGTACAACCGGCAGGAGACCGAGGAGGACCGGTTCGCCCGCGAGAGCATGGGCCGGTTCCGGGCGGCGATGGTCTCGGCCCGCATCCGCTCGGTGTACGGCCCGCTCGTCGAGGCGATCGAGCTGACCGGTGCACTGGCCGTCCTGGCCCTGGGTACGTGGAAGCTGGCCCAGGGGCAGCTCACGCTGGGCGGGCTGCTGGTCTTCGTCGCCCTGCTGGGCAAGCTCTACGGCCCGATCCGCGACCTGTCCCAGCTCACCAACACCTTCTACGCGGCGTCGGCGTCGGCCGAGCGGATCATCGAACTGCTCGACCAGCGTCCGCAGGTCGTGGAAGTGGAAGCCGCCCGTGCCCGGAAGGTCGGACGCGCCCGGGGCAATGTCGAGTTCCGCGGCGTGTCCTTCCGCTATCCGGGCACGGGGCGCTGGGCCCTGCGCGACGTGTCGTTCCGCGTGGAGCCGGGAGCGACGCTGGCGCTGGTCGGGGCGAGCGGTGCCGGCAAGTCCACGGTCGGGAAACTGCAACTGCGCTTCTACGACCCGGACCGGGGGGCCGTCCTCCTCGACGGCACCGACCTGCGGGAGCTCCGGCTGTCCGAACTGCGGGAGAACGTCGCGGTGGTGCTCCAGGAGACACTGGTCTTCCACGGCACGGTCCGCGAGAACATCGCGTACGGCCGGCCCGGCGCGACGGAGGCGGACATCGTCGCGGCGGCGCGGGCGGCCGACGCCGACGCCTTCATCCGGCTGCTCCCCGAGGGCTACGACACCGTCGTGGGCCAGCGGGGACGGACCCTGTCCGGCGGCCAGGCCCAGCGCCTGGCGATCGCCCGCGCGATGGTGCGGGACGCGCCCGTACTGCTCCTGGACGAACCGACCACCGGTCTGGACGCCGAATCGGGCCGCCGGATCATGGAGCCGTTGCGCCGGCTGATGGCCGGGCGGACCACCGTCGTGATCTCCCACAACCTGCTCACCGTCCGCGACGCGACGTCCACGGTGGTACTGGAGCAGGGCCGGGTCGCGCAGTGCGGCACGCACGAGGAGCTGCTCGTACGGGACGGGCCCTACGCCCGCCTGCACCGGGCGAACGGCGGCGCGCCCGGCCCCGCCGCCGGTCCTCCTCCCCTGAAGGTGCTGTCGTGAGCCCCGCCGCCACCGGCACCGCCAACGCCGCAGCCGCGCCTGCGGCTCCCCTGCTGGCGCCCGGTACGGTTCCGGCCCCCGGGTACGAGGTGTTGGCGCACCTGGCCCGGACCGGCTGGCTGGATCTCTACGACGCCTGGAGCGGGGAGCGGGACTGCCGGTGCGTGGTGAAGGTGCTGCGCCCGGACCGCCGGGGCGAGGCGCGGCTGGGCGAGCGGCTCGTCCGGGAGGGCCGGTGGCTCCAGGGCTTCACGCACCCGCACCTGGTGCGCGCGTACGAGACCTTCGAGTCGCCGGAGCCGCTGGTCGTGCTGGAGACGCTGACGGGCGAGACGCTGGCGCACCTCGTCGGCCGGCTCCCGCGGCGGGCGTCCGCCGGGGACGTGGCCGTCCTGGGCGTGCAGCTGTGCTCCGCGGTGCACTACCTGCACGGGCAGGGCCTGCTGCACCTGGACCTGAAGCCGTCCAACGTCGTGGTGGAGGGCGGCCACGCGAAGGTGCTCGACCTCAGCGTCGCCCGGGCCCCCGGCCACGCGCCCGCGGGGGCCGGCACGTTCGGCTACATGGCACCGGAACAGGCGCGCGGGGGCGTCCTGTCGGCGGCGGCCGACGTCTGGGGCATCGGCGTCACCCTGTACGAAGTGGCCACCGGGGAAGTGGCGTTCGATCCCGGCGAAACCCTGGACCCGAGCACGGAATCGGGACCGGGATCGGGAGCGCGCTCGGGCGGCGCGGACGGGGCCGGGGACTGGTACCCGCAGCTCGAGGGTCCGGCTCCGCCCGTCGGCACCCGGCGGCGGCTGCCCCGGGCCCTGGCGGCGGCCATCGACGGCTGCCTGCGCCCCGATCCGGCGGCCCGGCCCACGGTGGCGGAACTGTCCGCGGCCCTCGACGCGACGCTGCGCCAACGGCGCCGTGACACCCCCGCACCGGAGTGAACCGCACGGACGAGGGCGTCTGGTGGGGCCGCCCGTGTCTATGTAATGTCACATTGCATGATGCTCTTACGGCGTGCCGCGTCCGTCGCGGCCCTTCTCGCCACCGTCCTTCCCCTGGCCGTCGCCGCACCCGCGCACGCGGACGAGACCTCCCCGTGCCGCACCACGGCCCCCGGCCCCGCCCCGCGCCCCGACCCCGAACAGGCGCGGCTCGCCGATGCCCGGACCACCGCGCTCGTCGAACGCGCCGGGTTCGGGGACTTCGTCCGGCGCTTCCCCGCCGCACTGTGCACGGCCCGCAGCGCCGCCGAGGCCGGGCGGCTCCTGGACGACTGGGGCGGGGCCCTCTGGCAGGCCGCCGTACGCCGTGCCCAGGGGCAGCGGCCCGGCGGTGACCTCCCGGCCGGGGACGACCGGCCGCTGTACTGGACCCGGCTGGCCATGACCACCGCGCTCGCCCGCTGGCAACCGGCCTTCCCCGTCGACGGACCCGCGCTGCGCACCCGCTTCGAGGACGCCTCCCGCGGCCTCACGGACAACGCCTTCCGGTCGGCGCCGGGCGTACGGCGCGTCTTCATCAGCGGCTTCGACCCCTTCGGACTCGACACCGAACTGCGCCGCGCCAACCCCTCCGGTTCCGCGGCCCTGCGGCTCAACGGGCTCCGGATCACCCTCGCCGACGGCGGTCCCGCCGAGATCCGCGCCGTCGTCCTGCCGGTGCGGTACGCGGACTTCGACGCCGGCATCGTGGAGCGGGCCTTCGCCCCGCGGCTGGCGGGCGGCCACGGCGCCGCCGCCGACGTCATCACCACCGTCAGCCAGGGCTACCCCGGCATCTTCACGCTGGAGGCCTGGGCGGGCCGGTCCCGGTCGGCGGACCCGTACCCCGACAACACCGGCTCCCTGTCCGGCGGTACCCGTGAGCACCCGGTGACCGCCCCCGGCCTCGGCCCGGGCGCCGAGTTCATCCGGACCACGCTTCCCACCGAAGCGGCCACCGGATCCGTGCGGAGCCCGTACCCGGTGCTGCTCAACACCGCCGTCACCGAGATCCCGGCGGGTGCCACCGCCCCCGTGGACCGCGAGGACGGCCCGACACCGGGTTCGCGGGCGGTGGAGGGCGGCGGGGGCGGTTACCTGTCCAACGAGGTGGCCTACCGCTCCAACCGCCTGCGCGGTGAACTCGCCCCGCAGCTGCCCGGCGGCCACCTGCACACCCCCGTCCTCACCGGCCTCCCGGCGGATCCGGCCCTGCTGACGGGCCCCGAGTTCGAGCGCAACGAGACCGCGATCGCGACGGAGGTCCGCGCCGTCCTCGAACACACCGCCGCGCGCCCCTGATCCCGGCTACAGGGAGTCGAGTTCGTCGCTCAGGTCCCGCAGGCCGAGCGAGCCGAGCGAGAGCGCGGCCATGTGCCAGCGTTTGAGGTCGAAGTCCGCCCCCTGCTTGGCCCGGGCCCGCTCCCGCCCCTCCAGCCACGCCCGTTCACCGAGCTTGTACGAGATGGCCTGGCCGGGCCTGCCCAGGTAGCGGATCACCTCGCTGTCCAGGTAGGCCGCGGGCCGGCTGGAATAGCGGCCGAGGAACTCCCGGGCCAGGGCGGGCGTCCAGCGTTCTCCCGGCCGGAACGGCGACCCGGCCGGGATCCGCATCCGCAGGTGCATGCCGATGTCGACGATCACGCGGACGGCCCGCATCATCTGGGCGTCGAGATGGCCCAGCCGGTGCGCGGGGTCGGTGAGGAACCCCAGCTCGTCCATGAGGCGTTCGGCGTACAGGGCCCAGCCCTCGGTGGTGGCGCTCACCCTGGCGACCTTCGTCTGGTAGCGGGAGAGGCCGTCCGCGAGGAACGTCCAGTGCCCCAGCTGGAGATGGTGCCCGGGGAACCCCTCGTGGTACCAGGTGGACACCAGGTTGTGGGTGGGGAAGCGGGTCCGGCCGAGGGTGGGCAGCCACGTCCGGCCCGGGCGCGTGAAGTCCAGGGAGGGCTGCGAGTAGTACGGCGCCGCGGCGCCGCCGGGCGGTGCGATGCAGGACTCGACGCGCCGGACCGGCTCGGCGATGTCGAAGTGCCGCCCGTCCAGGGCCTCCACTGCCTCGTCCATCAGGGACTGCAGCCAGAGCCTGGTCTCCTCGGCCCCGTGGACGCTGCGGCCGTGGTCGCCCAGCCAGCCCAGGACCACCCAGGGGTCCTGTCCGCCGGGCAGGACGCGCGTGGCCTCGGCCCGCATCGCGGGCAGCAGCCGGTGGAATTCCTCCCAGCCGTACGCGTGCGCCTCGTCGAGGTCGAGGTCCGCGCCGGTGTAGTGGCGGGCGAAGCGGGTGTAGCGCTCGCGCCCGACCGCGTCCTCGGCCCCGGCGCCGGTGGCCTGCGCACCGTACTCGCGCCGGAACCACTCCGCCAGTTCGGCGAAAGCGCCCGTGGCCACGCGGGCCGCGGCCGCCACCTCGGCGGCCTGTTGCGGCGGCGCGCCGGCCGCCAGCCGGCCGAACCCGCCGGCCCCGGCGCCCAGCCACTCCTCCAGTTGGGCCACGTTGGCCCGCACCTGGCGCGGCGCCGCTGCCGTTCCGCGGCGCACGCCCTCGGCGAGGGAGGCCCGGTAGCCGCTCAGACACGCGGGCACGGCCCGCAGCCGCCGCGCGATCACCGCCCAGTCCTCGGCCGTCCGGGTCGGCATCACGGCGAACACCTTGCGCACCCGGTGCAGGGGCGAGGAGATGTTGTCGACGGCGCGCAGGTGCTCGCCGGCCTCGTGCTGGGCCAGTTCCGCGTCGAGCCGCTCCCGCAGCAGCCGGGCGCACCGCCGCTCGACGCCGTCGGCCTCGGGGTCTGCATCCCCGTCGCCCCCGGCGGCGCCGTCGGCGGACGTGGGCGGGGCGGCTTCGGCCACGGCGAGCCGCACCAGGGTCCCGCGCGCGAGTTCCGCCGCACCGAGCGCCCCGTCGGGCGAGAAGTCGGGCAGTCTGTCCGCGCCTGCGGAGGTGCCGAGGTACGTGCCGGTGATCGGGTCGAGCGCGAGCAGGGCGTCGACGTGCGCATCGGAGATCTGACGGGGCAGCTCACGCTGGGGCCTCAACATGCCCGGGGTACTGCCCAGCGCCTCCCCGGGGCACGCCGGGCAGCGTCGTCTTTGGCCGGTTCGGCGCGCCCGCCCCGACGTGCGGCCCGGGGCAGTGGTGCGCACGATGGTGTACGGGACCGCCGTGGCTCGCGGTTCCGGGTCCCGCACCCGACAGAGAGGCGGCGCGATGAGCAGCACGCCGAGTACCACGCCGAGGGGTACCAGCAGCGGCAGCGGCTGGGCCGCGGGCGGCACGATGTTCGCAGGTGTACTGATGGTCGTCAGTGGCGTCTTCGCCATCATCGAGGGCATCGTCGCCCTCGCGAACGACGAGGTGTACCAGCACATCGGCAACTACACCTTCAAGTTCGACCTCACGACCTGGGGCTGGATCCACCTCGTCGTCGGCGTCCTCGTGCTCGTGGCGGGCGCGGCGATCCTCAAGGGTTCGGAGGCGGGCCGGATCGCCGGTATCGCCCTGACCTGCCTGTACGTGATCTTCCACTTCATGTGGCTGCCGTACCAGCCGCTGTGGTCGCTGATCGCCATCGCCATCGGCGTCTTCGTGGTGTGGGCCCTGTGCACCGACGTCCAGCGGACGCGGGAGCCCTGACGGTGTGACGGCGCCGGCCGGAGGCCTGCGAGGCGTACCGGCCGGCTCCTCGCGGCCGGGTCCGTCCCCGCCCCGGGGCGTGCATGCGTCCGGGAAGTGTTCTAGCGTCGTAGGGAGCGAGCCGCCGAGCAGAGGGCAGAGGTGGGAACGATGGCGAGTCCGACTCCGGCCCAGTTTCGGGCCGTCCACGGCGACATGGGGCGCTGGCAGGCCGTCGACTTCGAGGTCTACGAGCACCTCGTGGAGAACCAGTACGTCGTGGGCCCGCCGCCCCGGCGCGAACCCGCCGAGCGCCCTGACCGGACCCCTCCCCCGGGATCCCGGCCGCCGACCGGGCGGCCGTGACGGCGACCGGGACCGGTCACGGGGTGGGGGGCGGTCACGGGGTGGGAGCGGGGGCGGTGTCCGGACGGTCCGCCTGCCGCGCCGCCCGGCGGCGCAACGCGTCCTCGTCCGTTTCCGCGTCGTAGGTCACCAGCTTCGGCAGCAGGACGGACAGGACCGCCACCGCCCCGATGCACATCAGCCCGCCGCTCCAGAAGGCCGGCCGGGTGCCCGTCCAGCCCGCGACCGTGCCCGCGCGGACCTGGCCGAGCTGCGGGCCCACGCTGTACGACAGCACCTCGATGCCCGCCAGCCGCCCGCGCAGTTCCTCGGGGATGGTCTGGTTCCAGATCGTCGCCCGGCCCAGGCCGCTCAGCATGTCGCCGGCGCCCGCGACCGCCAGGCACACCAGGACCAGCCGGATGTCGGTGAACCAGCCCGCGGCGGCGATCGCCGCGCCCCAGACCGCGGCTCCGCTCACCACGAACAGGCCGTGCCGCCGCACCCGTGAGGTCCAGCCGCTGGTCATCCCGAGCACGAGGGAGCCGACGGCTCCCGCCGAGTACATCAGGCCCAGTGCCCAGACGGCGTCCAGCTCGTCCGCGAGGAAGGGGAAGATCGTGTTCGGGAAGGCGAAGAACATCGCCGCCAGGTCCACCGCGTACGTGCCGAGCAGCACCGGCCTGCTCCACGCGTAGCGCGCGCCCTCGGCGATGCCGCGCAGCGAGGGCCGTTCCGCGCCGGGCGACGGCGGCGCCGGGGACAGCCGGGTGCACAGCGCGACGGACAGGGCGAACCCGGCGACGGTGACCCCGTAGGCGGCCGGGTAGCCGGCGTAGGCGACGACCAGGCCGGCCAGCGCCGGTCCGGCGATCGCGCCGATCTGGTAGCGCAGCGCGTTGAGGGCGGCGGCCGCGGTCTGCTGCTCGTGCGGCACGATCCGGGCCATCATCGAGTCCAGGGCAGGGCGCTGGAGTCCGGCGAGCGCCGAGACCCCGGCGGCGACCACGTACAGGGGCCACAGCATCGGGCTCGGCAGCAGGGAGTTCACGAGCAGGACGAGGGCCAGCACCCCGAGTCCGGCCTCGCTCAGCAGGATCAGCCGCCGCCGGTCGAGGGCGTCGGCGAGGGCACCGCCGTACAGGCCGAAGACGACCAGCGGGACGAGTTCCACCGCACCCATGGCACCGACCGCGAGCGGCGAGTCCGTCAGGTGCTTGATCTGGAGCGGGAGGGCGATCATCGCCATGAACGACGTGAAGAACGTGACGGCGCCCTGGAAGAAGAGCAGCCGGAAATCGCGGCTGGAACGCCACGGGGCGAGGTCGGGAAGCAGGCCGGACAGGCGGGTGGTACTCACGAGGGGTCATCGTGCGTGACCCGCCCGCGGGCCGGGGCCAGGGGGTGAGCGGTGCCCGGGGCGGGGGCGGGCGGGGGGGGGGGGGCCACGACAGGCCGGGCCGCGGCCCCGTGA
>NZ_JBHYVA010000038.1:0-25759 GCF_042750055.1 Streptomyces sp. NPDC059456 | reverse complement strand
CGTCGCGCCCGCCGCCGCCGAGCGCGAGCCCGCCGCCGCCGGCCTCGCCGGCCCCCACCCCGCCGCCCACGCCGCCCGCCGCCTCCGCGGAGCCGGACGAGACCCCGGACCCGGGGGCCACGCCCGGCGCCCGCCCGAAGTCCCCGCCCCCGGCGCCGACGCACGTCCCGACACCGGACGGGACGCCGCGGAAGCCCGGCGCCAAGGACCCCTCGGTCCCCGCCTACACGATCGCGCCGCTGCCGTAGGCGTCAGGGCCCGCCGGGTCAGCGGATGCCGGCGTCGGGATGCGCGGCGTCCCATTCCCGGCGTGCCCGCGCGATGCCGTCCCGGTGCTGCGCCGACCAGTCGGCGAGGGCCTTCACCAGATGCGTGAGGCTGTGGCCCGTCGGGGTGAGTTCGTACTCCACCTGCGGGGGCACCGTCGGGTACACGGTCCGGGTGATCAGCCCGTCGCGCTCCAGCCGCCGCACGGTGAGCGTGAGCATCCGCTGCGAGATGCCGGGCACGGCGCGCTGCAGCTGCCGGAAGCGGCGTACGCCCTGGGCCAGTTCGACGACGACCAGGACCGACCACTTGTCGCCGATCCGGTCGAGCACGTCACGGATCCCACAGTCCTCGTGCGCGTCGCCGCACCCGACGACCGGCGGGGTGGTTACCGCCGTGTGCCCTGCTGACATGCAAGTGCCTCCTTACGCCCCCTGGCGCGAACCCGCAGGATGAAGCCGGTTACCGAAGAGAACCTACCGGAACGGGAAGACCTTCATGATCTTGGTTACCGGCGCCACCGGCGCCCTGGGCTCGCTGATCGCCGAACGGCTGTCCGGCCGCGACGACACCGTCCTCGGAACGCGCGATCCCCGGCGGATCCGCTCCGCGCTGCCGGTCCGCCGGATCGACTTCGACGACCCCGCCACTCTCGCCGAGGGCTTCGCGGGCGTGGACGTGCTGCTGCTGGTCTCCGCGGGCTACGGCGAGGACGACACCGTCATCGCCCGGCACGGCGCCGCCCTCGACGCCGCCCGGAGGGCCGGGGTCGGGCAGGTCGTCTACACGAGCCTGACCGCCTCCGGCGATCACCTCCCCTACGCCCTGCCGCACCGCTGGACCGAGCGCCGGCTGCGGGAGGGCTCCATGCGCTGGACGGTCCTGCGCAACGGCCTCTACGCGGAGTTGCTCGGAGCGGTCGCGGCGCCGTCGCAGGACGGCCGGATCACGGCGCCGCTCGGCGGGGGCCGGCTGGCGGCCGTCGCACGCGCGGACCTGGCGGACGTCGCGGCACGTGTGGCGGTGGAGGCCCCGGCCCATGCGGGGCGCGTCTACGAACTGGTCGGCGAGCAGGCCGTCGGCGGCGCCGATCTGGCCCGCGCGCACGGGCCGCACGTCACGTACGAGCCCGGGACGCTCGCCGGGGCCCGGGCCCGCATCGCCGCATCCGGCGCCGAACCCTTCCAGGTGCCGATGCTGGTGGGCACGTACGCCGCCGTGGCCGCCGGATTCCTGTCCGGCACCACGGGCGATCTGCGCCGGCTGCTGGGGCGCGCTCCCCGCTCCCCCCTCACGGCGGCCCTGGCGTAGCTAGGTCCTGTCCGTGTCCTGCGGCAGGCCGGTGATCTCCCGGACGTGGTGGAGGCTGGGGGTCTGGAGGACCGTGTGGAGTTGCTGGAAGAGCCTGCGGGCCTCCACCGCGTTCCAGTCGGGCGGCAGGAGTTCGGTGGGCAGGCCCGGGTCGAGGTACGGGAGGCGGCGCCACTGCGTCAGCAGCGGCACGTAGTGGCGGAACGCGTCCGCCGGTCCGGGTTCGCCGTCCGCGGCGAGGCGTTCGGCGACGGGGGCGTAGGTGTCGGTGAAGGCCGCGTACTGGGTCTGGATCGCCGGGAAGTCCCACCAGTCGCTCACGGTCCGCGCCAGGTCGCTGAAAGCGGCGTAGTCGGCGGCGAACAGGTGCACGTACTCGCTGAGGCCCAGCCGTACGAGCATGCCGCGGGCGTCGTCGAGGAGCCGTCCGGGGGCCAGCCAGACGCCGGGGGCGATGTTGCCGAAGCCGAGCCAGGTCAGCCGGGTGCGCAGCTGGTAGCGGTGGGAGCGCTCGGACTCCGGTACGGAGAACACGGCCATGGCCCAGCCGTCGGCCAGGTCGGCGGGTTCGAGGCTGGCGAAGATGCGGCGGTCGCCCTCGTCGAAGACGGGCTGTGCGGCCTGGCTGAGCCGGTAGCCGCTGGCACCCCGGCGCTCGGGTTCGAGGACGCCGCGCTTCTTGAGCCGTGAGATCGCCGACCGCACCGCCGGTCCGTCGACGTCCAGCTCGCCCATCAGCGTGATCAGGTCGGCGATGGAGATCCAGCCGCCGAGGCGGCGCAGGAACGCTCCGTAGACCGTGTTGATCAACGAGCTGGGCCTGAGGGGGCTGTCCGACATGATCGCCTTCCGTTGTGCGCGGTCGCGATCATATCGAGCCCCTCCCCCGCCGCCCGCTTCGCTACCGCGGCGTCGGCAGCGGCGACCGGGCGTACGCGCCGGAGAGCAGGTGGCCCGCCCCCGGGGCGACGGCCGGCAGGTCCAGGGCGCGCAGCATCTGGTGGGCGGTGCAGACCGCGGCCGACACCACCGGCTTGCCCAGCAGCTGTTCGGCCTCCTCGATGGCGCCCAGGGAGGGCATCTGCACACAGGCGGAGAGCACCACCGCGTCGGCGTCCGCGTACTCCAGCGCGCGGGCGAGTCCGGGCAGCCGGGCCGGGTCGTGGGCGGCGACGTCGAGGTTGTCGGGGATTTCGAGGGCCGTGTAGTCGAGGACCTCGATGCCCTCGTGGGCGAGGTAGTCCACGACGGTCCGGGTGAGGGGGCGCATGTACGGGGCGAGCAGGGCGATCCTGCGGGCGCCGATGGTGTGCAGTCCGTGGACGAGGGCGCCCGCGCTGGTGACGACGGGTGCGGGGGCGCCGTTCTCGGCCGTACGGGTGTGCAGCCGCTGCTGCGCGCTGCGGTGGTAGCCGAGGCCCATGCTCATGATCGCGACCAGGCAGGCGTAGCCGAGCACGTCGACGCGCGCGTCGGAGAGTTCGACGGCGCAGCGGTCGGAGTCCGCGTCCATGGCCTTGAGCTGTTCCGGGGTCACATGGGTCATGCGCATCCGGCTGGAGTGGAAGGTGAACCTCTCGTCGGGCAGGACCGTCTGGCGGGCGCGCAGGATGGCGGGGACCTCGGTCTCCATGGTCACGTTCGAGCTCGGCACGATCTGGCCGATGCGGTAGGTGCGGGACGGCACGGGTACTCCTCGGAGGGTGCGGGGCGGGTCAGCGGGCGTCGACGACGGGGTTGGCCAGGGTGCCGATGCGCTCGACGGTGGCCTCGACCGTGTCACCCGGGACCAGGAACTCCGGCGGCACCATGCCGGCGCCGACACCGGAGGGGGATCCGGTCGCGATGACGTCGCCGGGCTCCAGGGTCATGCCGGAGCTGATGTCGGCGATCAGGCGGGCGATCGGGAACAGCATGTGCCGGGTGTTCGACTTCTGCTTGGTGACGCCGTTCACGCGCAGCGAGAGGTCCAGGGCCATGGGGTCGGGGATCTCGTCGGCCGTGACCACCACCGGGCCGAAGGGCGCGTACGAGTCCTGCCCCTTGGAGAAGAACCACTGGCCGGAGCGGCGCTGGTCGCGGGCGCTGATGTCGTTGAGGATGCTGTAGCCGAAGACGTACGCGTAGGCGTCCTCCTCGCGCACCCGGGTCGCGGTGCGGCCGATGACGACGGCGAGTTCGCACTCCCAGTCGAGCTGCCGGGTGAGGTCGCCGTTGTGCAGGATCGGCGCGCCGGGTCCGGTGACGGCGGTGGCGGGCTTGCCGAACAGCACCGGGCGGGAGGGAAGTTCCTTGTCGGTGTCCAGGCTGCGGCTGGACTCCTCGACGTGTTCGACGTAGTTGAGGCCGACTCCGACGATCTTTCCGGGGCGCAGCGGGGCGGCCGGGGTGACGTCCTCGGGGCGGTGGACGGCCCCGGCCGGGCGGGCGGCGGGGTCGGCGTCGACGAGGCGCCGGGCGGCTTCCAGGGCGGCGGGGCCCGCCTGGACGAACGTGAGCAGGTCCCGCGGGAGGTCGGTGCCGGCGTGGTCGGCCAGGACCCCGAGGTCGAGGACGATGCCGTCGACGTCGGCGCCGAGACGGGGCGCGCAGTCGCCGGTGGCGGTGGCCGTGGTGAAGGTCAGCAGACGCATGGTGGGGTTCCTCGGGGTGGTCAGGCGGTGGCGGTCGGGGTGGCGGTCGGCATCGGCTGGTGGCCGCCGTTGTCCGGGTACGCCTCTTCGCGGTGGAAGCCGAGCGAGCGCATGACCGGGAAGTCGTTGAAGGAGAACAGGCAGGCGTCCTCGGAGCGGTCGAGGTTGTGGTGCTCGTGCCAGGCCCAGGAGGGGACGCAGAAGATGTCGCCCTGGCGCCATTCGAAGCGCTGCCCGGCGATGACCGAGACCCCGTGCCCCTTGGCGGCCGTGTAGACCACCGAGCCGGTGTGCCGGTGGGCACGGGTGGCCTGCCCGGGGCGCAGCAGCTGCATGTGGGCGCCCATCGTGGGCATCACGGAGCCGCCCGTGACCGGGTTGGCGTACTCGGCGATGATCCCGTCGTACGGGGAACCCTCGCTCGCCTTGGCGAGTCCGAGCAGGGCCTCGTACGTGGGCTCCCAGGGGTAGGCGAGCAGCGGCGAGTAGGGCCGGCTCCAGCGCTCCGAGCCGTACGGGAGCAGGTTCGCGGCGTACTCGAGCACGGAGGAGTTGACCACCTTGCCGGGCGTCTGGCGGAGCTCGGGGTGGACCTCGTAGAACCCGGCGTCCAGGGCGTTGACGAGCGGGATGTCGAGGCCGTCCTGCCAGATGACGGGCCCTTCCTCGCCGTCGTTGCCGTGCTCGTGCCAGGTGCCGTTGGGGGTGATGGCGAAGTCGCGCGGGCCGACCCGCAGCTTCTGGCCGTCGACGACGGTCCAGGCGCCGGTGCCCTCGTGGACGAAGCGCAGGGCGGCGGCCTGGTGGCGGTGGGCGGTCATGGCCTCGCCGGGTCCCATGATCTGGAGTCCGGTGTAGAGGAGGCCGGCGGCGGCGCTGACGTCCCTGCGGCCGGGGTTGACGAGCATCACGACGCGGCGGCCCGCGTCGTCGGCCTTGACCAGGCCGAGGGCCTTGTGGACGAGGGGCCTCAGCTCCTCGTAACGCCACAGCACGGGAACGGACCTGGGCTGCGGGTACCAGGGCTCGATGTCGTTGGCGACGGTCCACAGGGCGCCGGCGTCCAGGGCTTCGAGCTCGCCGTAGTACGCGGTGAGCTCGGGCGTGTCGCAGACCCGGGCGCGGCCGAGCATGGTGTCGTCCTGCTCGATGGTCATACGTCCTCCTCAGGCGTGGTGATCCGGGGGCCGGCGGGCGGCGCGGTGAACGTCACCGGCAGGCGGGGGCGGTTGTCGACTTCGAGGCGGAAGATGTCGAAGCGGTTGTAGTGGCCGGTGATGTCGTGCATCTGTTTGGGCTGGATGCACCGGCCGAGGTCGATCTCGCCGTAGACGATGCCCTCGTCGTCGACGAGGGGTTCGGCGACCGGGCGGCCGTCGGGACCGAAGATCCCGGACAGGGCGCTGCGGGGGCGCAGGAACAGGGCGCGCAGTTCCTCGTCGTCCCCGGCGAGCAGGTCGACGATCTCCGGGGAGACGGTGGAGCAGGCCACGACGGAGAAGACCTTGCCCTCGAAGCTGTGGGCGGCGGTGCGCACGGCGATGGCGTCGGCCATGTCGTAGTCGGCCGGGGCGACGGGCAGGGCGATGTAGCAGGAGGCGTGGACGAGTTCGCCCTGTGCGAGGAGGGCGAAGCGGGCCAGCGTGTTGGTGTTCTCGCCGCAGGCGAGGGCGCCGAGCGGGCCGACGGGGGTGGAGTGCACGCGCAGGGAGCTGCCGTCGCCGCCGGTCCAGGTGAGTTTCTCGGCCCAGGTGGGCACCAGTTTGCGGTGCACGCCGAGGAGTTCGCCGTCGGAGCCGATGGTGAGCAGGGTGTTGTGCAGGACGCCGAGGCTGTGTGCGGAGCGTTCGTTGACGCCGATGACGAGGACGACCCCGTACTGGCGGGCCGCCGCGCGTAGGGCGTCCACGTGCGGGCCGGGGACGTCGACCGAGGCGCGCTGGAGGCGTTCGAACCAGGGCGAGCCCTGGACGGGGTTCATCGTCCAGTTCCAGTAGGGGTAGCCGGGGACGAACACCTCGGGGAAGACGACGAGTTCGGCGCCGCCCGCGGCCGCCTCGGCGATCAGCGCGACGGCCTTGTCGACGGTGGCGGCCGGGTCGAGGTAGACGGGCGAGGCCTGGACGGCCGCCGCGGTGAAGCGGGGCAGCCGGTGCAGGGGCGGGATCTCCATCAGGGGCTCCTCAGTGGGCCGGGGCGGCGGCGAGGCCCGGCTGCCAGCGCTGGTGCACCGGCGCGGCGGGCTGCCGCAGCAGTTCGAGGCGGGGCGGGACCCGGTCGGTGCGGGCGGCGGGCGGTCTGCCGCTGCCCGCCCGCCAGGAGGGCGCCCAGGGCGCGGCGGGGCCGTGGTAGCCCTGGGCGGCCGCGGCGTGCAGGGTCCACAGCGGGTCGTGCAGCTGGGCGCGGCCCACCCCGCAGAGGTCGGCGCGGCCGGCCAGGACGATCGAGTTGACGTCGTCGTACGTGGAGATCGCGCCGACGGCGATGGTGGGGATTCCGGTGGCGTTGCGGATCAGGTCGGCGTAGGGGGTCTGGTAGCTGCGGCCGCGGCGGGGCCGCTCGTGGGCGACGACCTCGCCGGTGGAGACGTCGATCCCGTCGGCGCCGGCCTCGGCGAGGGCGCGGGCGATGGCCACGGCGTCGGCCTCGCTCAGGCCTCCTTCGGCCCAGTCGGCGGCGGAGATCCGCACGAGCAGTGCCTTGCCGGCGGGCCACACCTCCCGTACGGCGTGCAGCACTTCGAGCGGGAACCGCAGCCGTCCGGCGAGGGCGCCGCCGTACGCGTCGGTGCGCCGGTTGGTCAGCGGCGAAAGGAATCCGGAGAGCAGCTGGCCGTGTCCGTACTGGAGTTCCAGTACGTCGAAGCCCGCCCGGTCGGCGCGGCCGGCCGCGCGGACGAAGTCCCGTACGACGAGGTCCATATCGGCCCGGGTGGCCTCGCGCGGGACCGGGCTCCGCTCGTCCCAGGCCAGCGCCGACGCGGCGACCGGCTGTCCTTCCCCGGCGTCGGCGCGGCGGCCGGCGTGGGTGAGCTGGATGCCGAGGCAGGTGTCGGACTGGCCGTGGACGAACTCGGTGATCCGCCGCCAGGCGGTCTCCTGTTCGTCGGTGTAGAGCCCGGGGCAGCCGGGGGTGGCGCGGCCGTCGGCGCTGACGGCGGTCATCCCGGCGAGCACCAGAGCGGAGCCGCCGACGGCCTGGGTGCTCAGGTGGACCAGGTCGAAGTCCCCCGGGACGCCGCCGCGCGCCGTGCCGAGGGCGGTGGGCGGAGCCACGACGCGGTTGCGCAGGAGCAGCCCGCCCAGCGGGAAGGGGCGGAACATCGGGGGCACGGGGGCGGAGGAGTTGACGGCGGAGGTGAACTCCTCGTCGCGCACGCGCAGGTTGTCGTAGGTGACGCGGCGGCTGCGGGTCAGCAGGTTGAAGGCGAACTGGGGCGGTTCCTGGCCGGTGTAGCGGCCGATGTTCTCGAACCATTCGAGGCTGGCCTGGGCGGCGCGCTGGGTGGACTCCACGACGGGGCGGCGCTCGTCCTCGTACGCGGCGAGCGCGCCGGGCACGTCCGGGTGCTCGTGCAGGCAGGCGGCCAGGGCGAGGGCGTCCTCCATGGCCAGCTTGGTGCCGGAGCCGATGGAGAAGTGGGCGGTGTGGGCGGCGTCCCCGAGGAGGACGACGTTCTCGTGCCGCCAGGTGCGGTTGCGCACGGTGGTGAAGCGGAGCCATTTGGAGTTGTTGGGGAGGAGCCGGTGCCCGTCCAGGTGGGCGGCGAGCAGTTCCTCGCAGCGGTGGATGCTGTCGGTGTCGCTGGTGCCGGGCGGGTACGCGCGGTCGGCGGACTCCGCGAAGCCCGCACGCCGCCAGGCGGCCTCGTCCATCTCGACGATGACGGTGGAGCGGGTGGCGTCGTAGGGGTAGGCGTGGACCTGGAGGGTGCCGAAGTCCCGCTCTTCGACGAGGAAGGTGAAGGCTTCGAAGACCTTGTCGGTGCCGAGCCACATGTAGCGGCCGGAGCGTTCGTCGAGGTCGGGTCCGAAGGTGTCCGCGTAGGCGGCGCGGGTGGCGGAGCGCACGCCGTCGCAGGCGACGACCAGGTCGTACGCGGCGGCCAGCTCGGGGGCGGGCGGGGCCTGGGTGCGGTAGCGGACGTCCACGGCGAGGGCGGCGCAGCGCTCCTGGAGGATCTGCAGCAGCCGGCGGCGGCCGAGGGCGGCGAATCCGTGGCCGCCGGAGGTGAGGGTGCGGCCGCGGCGGGTGACGTCGATGTCGCTCCAGCGGGCGAACTCCGCCGACATGGCCGCGTAGATCCCGGGATCGGCCTGCGCGATGCCGTCGAGGGTCTCGTCGGAGAAGACGACCCCGAAACCGAACGTGTCGCCGGGGGCGCCCCGCTCCCAGACGGTCACGTCCCAGTGGGGGGAGAGCTGTTTGGCCAGGGCTGCGAAGTACAGCCCGCCGGGCCCTCCTCCGATGACTGCTACGCGCACGGCGTACCTCCTCGTGGTTCCGGAACAACATATGGCGCAGATTTGACGGACGTCAACAATTCTCTATATCTCTCGTGAGGAGTTCGGGCGCCTGCGGGCCCGACCTCGTCAGCACCTCGCGCACGTCGGCGGGCCAGGGCGTGGTCCCGGTCGCCCGGGAGGCGGAGTGGGCGATGACCATCCGCCCGGAGGCGGCCTCCACGCCCTCCTCGCCGAGGACGGTGAACACGTAGTGCAGGGAGCTGGCGCCGACCTTGGCGACGTTCAGTTCGATGCGCACGGCCTCGCCGAACCACAGCCGGGCCCGGTAGTCGGCCTCGAAGTGGACGCGCGGGGTGCTGCCGAAGAGGTGCGCCAGGCCCAGGCGGCGCAGCAGCACGGCCTCGGCCGCCTCGACCCAGCGCACGACGGTCGAGTGGTGGTAGTGCCCGGCGGCATCCGTGTCGGGCCATTCCACGCGGCGTTCGACGACCACGCCGGGCAGGTGCGGGACCAGGGCCTCGGGACACCCGGCGGCGCACCCGCCGTCGGCGCCGGCCGGGGGCTCGGACCGCACCGGACGCGGGGCCCGGGCCCACGCGCGCAGTTCGCCGCGTTGCAGCTTGCCGGTGCCGGTGCGCGGGAGCCGCTCGACGAACTCGACGGCGCGCGGGTACTTGTACGGGGCGATGACCGCCTTCACATGGGCCTGGAGCTCCCGGACCGTCGCCTCGACCGCCGGGACCCCGGCGCCGAGCACCACGTAGGCCTTGACCACCATGCCGCGCCGCTCGTCGGGGGCGCCGACGACCCCGCACTCCTCGACGTACGGATGCGCGGCGAGGGCCTTCTCGACCTCCGGGCCCGCGATGTTGTAGCCGGAAGAGACGATCATGTCGTCGCTTCGGGCGACGTACCAGAAGTACCCGTCCGCATCGCGGACGTAGGTGTCGCCGGTGATGTTCCAGCCGTTCCTGACGTACGCCGTCTGGCGCGGGTCGGCGAGGTAGCGGCAGCCGGTGGGGCCGGTGACCGCGAGCAGGCCGGGCTGCCCGTCGGGCACGGGGTCGCCGTGCCGGTCCACCACGGCGGCGCGGTACCCGGGCACGGGCCGGCCGGTGGCGCCGGGCCGGATGTCCTCGTCGGCCGCGGAGATGAAGACGTGCAGCATCTCGGTGGCGCCGATGCCGTCGATGATGCGCAGTCCGGTCGCGGCGTGGAACTCCTCCCACACCGCGGCGGGCAGCGCCTCTCCGGCGGACACGCAGCGGCGCAGCCCGGACAGCCGGTCCACCGCACCGGCGGCCATGATCGCCCGGTAGGCGGTGGGCGCGGTGAACAGGACGGTCACGCCGTGCGCGGCGACCAGGTCGGCCAACTGCTGCGGACCCGCCTGCTCGACCAGCAGGGTCGCGGCCCCGACGTGCAGCGGGAAGACGACGAGCCCGCCGAGGCCGAAGGTGAAGGCGAGCGGCGGAGTACCCGTGAAGACGTCGTCGGGGCGCGGCTTGAGCACGTGCCGGGAGAACGTGTCGGCGTTGGCGAGGACGTCCCGGTGGAAGTGCAGGGTCGCCTTGGGGCGGCCGGTCGTACCGGAGGTGAAGGCGATCAGCGCCACGTCGTCCGCGGCGGTGGGGACGGTGGCGAAGCGGCCGCTCTTGGCCGCGCAGCGCGCGGTCAGGTCCGTGGCTCCGGGGCCGCCGTAGACGAGGACCGGCAGGTCGGCAGCGGCTGCGCCGTCGACGGCGGCGAGCTCGTCGACGTGGCGGTGGTCGCACACGGCTACGGAGGGACGGCTGATCTCGCACAGCTCGGCGAGCTCGGCGGCGCGCAGCATCGGCATCGTCGTGACGGCGACGCCGCCCGCCTTGAGGACGCCGAACCAGGCGGCCACGAGCCAGGGGTTGTTGGGGGCGCGCAGCAGGACGCGGTTGCCGGGTACGAGGCCGAAGTCCTCGGTGAGCACCTGGGCGACCTGGTTGGCGCGCTGCTGGAGTTCGCCGTAGGTCCAGCGCTCGGTGGGGGTCAGCAGGCAGGGACGGTCGGGACCCCAGCGCTCGACGGCTTCGTCGAGCAGGCGTCCCGCGCAGTTGAGGCGGTCCGGGTAGTCCAACTCCGGCAGTTCGAAGTGGAGTTCGGGCCAGAGGGGGAAGGCCGGCAGTCGGTCTCTGCAGAAGGAGTCGACATGCGCGGAAGGGGAGAGCTCCATGGGGCGGCACCTCGATCGGGGAGCAGCAGGGGGAGATGCGGAGCAAGTTATCTCGATATTTTGTCGACCGTCAACATCACTCGATATCTCGATGCGCACCGGGCATCCGCGGGGCGCTTGCCCGACATCCGGGAAGCGGGTTCAGGCGACCGGCAGGAGCACCTTCACGCACGTGCCGAACTCGCCCGCGGCAAAGCAGAGTTCGCCGCCCGCCTCGGCGGCGAGCAGTTGGACGATCAGCAGTCCGCGACCGCTTTCGGCCTCCGGGTCGACCTCCGCGGCGCCATCGGGCAGCCGGGCCGGACGGGCGCCCCGGTCGGCGACCTCCAGCGACAGCCACCCCCGGTCACAGGCCATCGCCACCCGCATCCGCCCCGTTCCGGCTGCGTGCCGGACGACGTTCGCGGCGAGCTCGCTGACGGCCAGCAGCAGGACGTCCACCGCCTCGGGGGCGACCCGCCAGCCCTCCAGCACGGCCCGGACCCGGGTCCGCACCAGCGGGACGACGGCGGCGGGGGGGGGGCGCGCCCCCGGGGCTCCCCCCACCCCCCGCCGGGGGGCCGGGCCCCCTTCTATGCCCGGCGTGCGGGGGGGCCGGCCCACCCCAATGGAGCGATGGCCAGGGTCGTCGCCGACCACTATCCGACGGCCGTGCCGCCGCGCTGAGGCCGCGTCGCGTCAGTGCGTGGGCTCCGTCGGGTGCTTGACGACGCAGTCGGGCCCCGGGGACATGACTGCCTCGTGGCCGTCGGAGAAGCGGACCCGGTAGGGAGGGGTGCCGTTCTCGCCGAGTACCTGAGTGATTTCACCGACCTTGTCGTGCTGGCCCACGATCCTGCCGTGCTGAACCAGCTGGTCGCCCTCGGTCGCGCGCATGCTGACCTCCTCGGAGGCGGTCTGGATCCGGTGACAGCAGTTTACGGCGGTTCGCGGTGATTAGGCCCGCTGAGTGACGGCAATGCAGACCAGTACCGCGCAGGCCGCGACCGGCGCGGCGGGGGACAGCTGCTCGCCCAGCAGCGCCACCGACCAGACCAGGGTCAGCAGCGGCTGCGCGAGCTGGAGCTGGCTGGCCCGCGGCGCGCCGATCTCGGCCATGCCGCGGTACCAGACGTACAGGCCGAGGAAGGTGGAGCCGGCCGCCGCCCAGAGCAGGCCGGCCAGCCCGTGGCCGGTCGGGTGCACCGGCTCGTACGCGAGACCCAGCGCCGAGCCGGCCACGCTGAGCGGCAGGCACAGCACCAGCGCCCAGCCGATGACCTGCCAGCCGGGCAGCACCCGGGCCAGGCGCCCGCCCTCGGTGTACCCGGCCGCGCAGACCAGCAGGGCCCCGAACAGGTAGCCGTCGCCGGCGGAGAGGGAGCCGCCGCTCTGCGCCAGGGTGAAGCCGAGCACGACGGCGGCCCCGGCGACGGCGGCGCCCCAGAACCGGCGCGAGGGGCGGACGCCGGTGCGCAGCGCGGACACGGTGGCCGTGGTGAGCGGGAGCAGGCCGACGACGACGGCGGCGTGTGAGGTGGTGGAGGTGGTCAGCGCCAGGGTGGTCAGCAGGGGGAAGCCGACGACCACTCCGGCGGCGACGACGGCGAGGCCCGCCCAGTGCGCGCGGTCGGGCAGCGGCACGCGCCCGGCCAGCAGGAAGCCGCCGGCGATCAGGGCCGCGAGGACGCTGCGCACGGCGACGAAGGACCACGGGCCGAAGCTCTCCAGGCCCCAGGCGGTGGCGGGGAACGTCAGCGAGAAGGCGACGACGCCGAGCGCGGCGAGAGCGGTGCCGCCGCCGGCCCGGCGGGCCGCACCCTCGACCGCTATCGTGGTGGGGAGAGTAGCGCTATTCTGTGCTGTCATGTACGAGCGTAGCAGTGTGGCGGAACTGGCAGAATCCCTGCGGTCGGAACTCGACCGCTACTCGGTGGGCGGAAAGCTCCCGTCGAGCCGGGCCCTCGTCGAGCGCCACCGCGTCAGCCCCGTCACCGTCTCCCGCGCCCTCGCGCAGCTGGCCGCCGAGGGGCTGGTCGTCACCCGGCCCGGCGCCGGGGTGTTCCGGGCCCGGCCCCGTACGGCGGACCCCGCGCCCGCAGACACCTCCTGGCAGGAGGTCGCCCTCAGTGCGGAGGGCGCCGGCGACGTGGTGCCGCGCTCGGTGGACGCCTCCGGGGTGCTGGTCTGCCTGGCCGCACCGCCCTCCGGGGTGATCGGGCTCAACAGCGGCTACCTGCACCCCTCGATCCAGCCCGAGCGGGCCATGGCCGCCGCACTGGCCCGGGCCGGCCGGCGCCCCGGAGCCTGGGAACGGCCGCCCATGGAAGGACTGCCCGAGCTGCGCGAGTGGTTCGCCCGGGAGATCGGCGGGGCCGTGGCGGCCGCCGACGTACTGGTCACCGCGGGCGGGCAGAGCGCGCTGACCACCGCCCTGCGCGCGCTGGCACCGCCCGGGGCGCCGGTCCTGGTGGAGTCCCCGACCTATCCCGGCCTGCTGGCCATCGCCCGCGCCTCCGGCTGCCGGCCGGTGCCCGTCCCCGTGGACGCCGACGGGGTCCGGCCCGAGCTGCTGGCCGCCGCCTTCGAAGCGACCGGGGCGCGGGTCTTCGTGTGCCAGCCGCTGTTCCAGAACCCGACCGGCGCGGTGCTGGCCCCCGCGCGGCGGGCCGAGGTGCTGCGGATCGCCCGGGCCGCCGGGGCCTTCGTGGTGGAGGACGACTACGCCCGGGCGCTGGGCCACGACGACGCCGGGCCGCTGCCGCCGACGCTGGCCGCCGAGGACCACGACGGGGTGGTCGTGCACGTCCGGTCCCTGACCAAGGCCACCTCGCCCAGCCTTCGGGTGGGCGCGCTCGCCGCGCGCGGCCCGGTGCTCGACCGGCTGCGGGCCATCCAGGTCGTGGACAGCTTCTTCGTGTCCCGGCCGCTCCAGGAGGCGGCGCTGGAGCTGGTCGGCGCGCCCGCCTGGCCCCGGCACCTGCGGGCCGTCGCCACCGAGCTGCGCCACCGCAGGGACGTGCTCGCGGGCGCGCTGCGCCGGGAGCTGCCCGGGCTGGCCCTGCCCCATCTGCCCTCGGGCGGATACCAGTTGTGGGCGCGGATGGCCGAGGGCGGCGACGACGCGGCCTTCGCGGCGGCGGCCCTGCGGGCGGGGGTCGCGGTCGCGGGGGGCCGACCGTACTTCTGCGCCGAGCCGCCGGGTCCTTACGTACGGCTCAGCTTCGCCGGGGTCTCCGGCGCGAGGGAGCTGAACGAGGCCGTCCGGCGCCTGCGCGGCGGGACCGGCGCCGCGGCCGGCGGGGGCGCCGCCCCCACCACCGAGCGCGCCGACGGTCCGGACGCTTGACCCCGTGCCGCAGGCGGCCCACCATCGCCGCATGAATGTTCGGGTTTCGCTCGTCGCCGCAGCCCGTGGTTCCTCGCTGCTCGCCGAGCGCTTCGACGACGACCGCCCGCTGGACGGGGCGGGCTGGCGCGCGGTCGAATCCGCCGCGCACGGACTCGTGCCGCTGGGCGCCGCAGAGCTGCGCTACTGCTCGCCCAGCCCGCGCTGCCGGGCCACCGGGCAGGCGCTCGGGTACGCGCCGCTCGCGCAACCGGCGCTGCGCGACTGCGACATGGGCCGCTGGCGGGGGCTGACCCTGGCCGAGGTGGCGCAGCGCGAGCCGGGGTCGGTGGACCTCTGGCTCACCGACCCCTGCTCCTCGCCGCACGGAGGCGAATCCCTGCTCTCCTTCATCTCCCGCATCGGCGGCTGGCTCGACAGCCGGCCCGCCGACGACGGCGCCGCGATCGTGGCCGTGGCGGAGCCGTCCGTGGTCCGGGCGGCCCTGGTGTACGCGCTGCGAGCGGCCCCGCTGACGTACTGGAACGTCGACGTCCGCCCGCTCTCCACGATCACCCTCACGGGCCGCTCCGGCGACTGGCACCTCTGCCTCCAGGCACCCGCCTAAAGGAGTGGAGTCCCACCGGTCCCACGGCCTAGCCTGCGCACATGAACGGGATCCACATCACCACCCTCGCGCAGCGCCCCGAACTGGCCGACCGGCTCTGGGACATGAAGGACCCCTGGCCGGAGTTCTCCCAGCACGACTGCGTCGCCTGGCTCCTCTACCCGCGGATGACCGGGGAGCTGGCCGACTACGTCCTGGTCGCCACGGACGGCGACGCGGTGGTGGCCCGCGGGTACAGCGTCCCGTTCGCCCTGAACGTGCCGGGCCGCGACGGGATCCTGCCCGCGCGCGGCTGGGACCAGGTCCTCCTGTGGGCCTTCTCCGACCTGCGGCGCGGGATCGCCCCGGACACGGTGAGCGCCATCGAGATCACCGTGGCCGGCGACCGGCAGGGCGAGGGCCTGTCCGGGCTGATGCTGGCCGCGATGCGCGACAACGCCCGCGCCCGCGGTTTCGCCGAGGTGGTGGCCCCCGTCCGGCCCAACGGCAAGCCGGCCGAGCCGGACACGCCGATCGAGGAGTACGCGTACCGCACGCGCGAGGACGGCCTCCCGTACGACCCGTGGCTGCGCGTCCACGCCCGCGCCGGGGCCGTCATCGACTCGGTGGCCCCGCTGTCGATGACCATCACCGGCTCGCTCGCGCAGTGGCGTGAGTGGACCGGGCTGCCGTTCGACGCGACGGGCCCGGTCCGGGTGCCGGGCGCCCTGGCCCCGGTCCGCTGCGAGCTCGAACAGGGCTACGCGGTGTACGTGGAGCCGAACGTATGGGTCCGGCACGCGCTGGACCGCTCCTCCCCGCCCCCGGCGTAGGCCCGCTCTGGGCCCACGGGCCCGGTCAGGGCGTCACGATCGGGAAGTCGGGGTCCGGCTCGGTGAGGTGGCCGGTCAGCTCCGCCAGCCGGGCCGGGTCGCCGGTGACCCGGGCACGGCCCCCGGCGACCAGGTCCCCGAGGTCGGCCCGGCCCAGCAGCAGGCTGCGCAGCGCCGGCTCGTCCAGGGTGATCTCGACGTCCGGCTCGGCGGCGGCCGGCCCGAGACCCCGTACGTGCGTGAGCACGCCGTTCTTCAGGCGCAGGGTGCGGGCGTCGCCGCCGTCGGCGAGGTGCCAGCGGACGGTGACGTCGGCGTCCCAGCTGCGCGGCCCGTCCACCCGGATCGCCAGGGAGTCGAAGAGCTGCTCCAGCGTCAGGGCGTCCAGCATGTCCTCGGACACGCTGCTGGCGGGGGTGCCGACGGAGCCCTCGCGCAGTTCGAGGGCGCCCGTCAGGTAGAAGTTGCGCCAGGTGCCGTTCTCGCTGCCGTAGCCGAGCTGCTCCAGGGCGTCGGCCTGGAGGGCGCGGGCCTCCGCGTTGCCGGGGTCGGCGAACAGGACGTGGTGGACGACCTCGGCGACCCAGCGGAAGTCGCCCTGGACGTAGGACTGGTGGGCGCGGCGCAGCACCTCCTCGGCGCCGCCCATGAAGTCCACGTACCGGGCGGCGGCCTCGGCGGGCGGGTGCGCCCACAGACGGGCCGGATTGCCGTCGAACCAGCCCATGTACCGCTGGTAGACGGCTTTCGCGTTGTGGCTGACGGAGCCGTAGTAGCCGTGGGTGTGCCAGGCCCGCTCCAGCGCCGGCGGCAGCTGCATCCGCTCGGCGATCTCCGGCCCGGTGAGCCCCTGGTTGACCATCCGCAGCGTCTGGTCGTGCAGGTAGGCGTACAGGTCGCGCTGCTCGGACAGGAAGGCGAGGGCGTTCTCGCGGCCCCATACGGGCCAGTGGTGCGAGGCGAACACGACGTCGGTGGCGGCGCCGAAGAGCTGGACGGCCTCGGTCAGGTAGCGGGCCCAGTCGTGCGGGTCGCGGACCTGGGCCCCGCGCAGCGTGAGCAGGTTGTGCAGGGTGTGGGTGGCGTTCTCCGCGGTGCACAGGGCGGCGTGGTCCGGGAAGTGGATGTTGAGCTCGGCCGGGGCCTCGGTGCCCGGGGTCAGCTGGAAGACCATGCGGATGCCGTCCACGGTCTCGCTCTGCCCCGTGCGGGTGACGTCGAGGGTCGGCGGGATGAGGGTGACGGTGCCCGTCGACGTGGTGGTGCCCAGCCCCGCGCCGATCTGCCCGCGGGGGCCCTTGGGCAGGGCCGCGCCGTACATGTACGCGGCGCGGCGGCTCATGGCGGTGCCCGCGTAGACGTTCTCGCTGACGGCGTGTTCCAGGAACCCCTGCGGAGCGAGCACCGGCAGGCCGGCCGCGGCCTCCTCCGCGCCGGCCACGCCCTTGACGCCGCCGAAGTGGTCGACGTGGCTGTGCGTGTACAGGACGCCGGTGACGGGGCGCTCCCCGCGGTGACGGCGGTACAGCGCGAGTGCGGCAGCGGCGGTCTCGGTCGACACCAGCGGGTCGATGACCAGGACGCCGCGCTCGCCCTCGACCACGGTCATGTTCGACAGGTCGAACCCGCGCACCTGGTAGATCCCCGGCACGACCTCGAACAGCCCGTGGCCCGCGACCAGCCTGCTCTGGCGCCACAGGCTCGGATGGGCCGTGGGCGGGCAGTCCGCGTCCAGGAACCCGTAGGCGTCCAGGTCCCACACGACCCGGCCCTGGGCGTCGCGGATGGTGGCCTCCTCGGCCGTGCCGAGGAACCCGCGGCGCTCGTCCTCCAGGTCGCGGGTGTCGTCGAAGGGCAGCCGCCGCAGTGCGGCCTCGTTGGCCTCGGCGACGACGGCCTCGGCGTCCCCGGAAGAAGCGTGCACGGCGCGGGCCTCCCTCTCGGCGGGCCGGCGGACACCGGTGCCGTCGGCCCCTCACCCACCCTCGGCCGCCGCGTCCCCGGGCACCACCCGGGCCTGCTCCATTCGGATCACCGCAAGCGCTTTGCATAAAACTGCGGCGCTACGTATAGTCATGCCATCGAGGAGGAGGGTCCGATGGTGGTACGTGTAGCGGTGGCCGGAGCGAGCGGGTACGCGGGCGGAGAGGTCCTGCGCCTGCTGCTGGCCCACCCCGAGGTGGAGATCGGTGCGCTGACCGGCCACTCCAACGCCGGACAGCTCCTCGGCGCCCTCCAGCCGCACCTGGTGCCGCTCGCCGGCCGGACCCTGGAGGCGACCACGCCCGAGGTCCTGGCCGGTCAGGGCCGCCGCCATGACGTGGTCTTCCTCGCACTGCCCCACGGGCAGTCCGCCGCCGTCGCGGCCCGGCTCGGCGAGGACGTCCTCGTCGTCGACATGGGCGCCGACCACCGGCTCAAGGACTCCGCCGACTGGGACGCGTTCTACGGGGCCCCGCACGCCGGCACCTGGCCGTACGGGCTTCCCGAGCTGCCCGGTGCCCGCGCCGCGCTGGCGGGGTCCAAGCGCATCGCGGTTCCCGGCTGCTTCCCGACCGCCGTCACCCTCGCCCTGTTCCCGGCCTACGCCGCGCAGCTGGCCGAGCCGGAGGCCGTGATCGTCGCCGCCACCGGCACCTCCGGCGCCGGCAAGACCCTCAAGCCGCACCTGCTCGGCTCCGAGGTGATGGGTTCGGTCAGCCCGTACGGGGTGGGCGGCGGGCACCGGCACACGCCCGAGATGGTGCAGAACCTGAGCCCGGTCGCCGGGCAGCGGGTCTCCGTCTCCTTCACGCCGACCCTCGTGCCGATGTCGCGCGGCATCCTGGCCACCTGCTCGGCCAAGGCCCTGCCCGGCACCACGGCCGACGCGGTGCGCGCCGCGTACGAGAAGGCGTACGCGGACGAGCCCTTCGTCCACCTGCTGCCCGAGGGGCAGTGGCCGGCGACCTCCTCCGTCCAGGGTTCCAACGCCGTTCAGATCCAGGTCGCGTACGACGCGTCCGCGCAGCGGATCATCGCGATCAGCGCCATCGACAACCTCACCAAGGGCACCGCCGGCGGCGCGGTGCAGAGCATGAACATCGCCCTCGGCCTTCCCGAAGGCCTGGGCCTTTCTTCGATCGGAGTCGCACCGTGAGCTCCCCCGGGCACCGCTGGGACACGCCCCCGGCACGCGCAGCCACCGGGCTGCGGACGACGACGATGACCCCGGAGCCGCGCTGTGCGGGCGGAGAAGCGAACGAGGAGATGCAGTGAGCGTCACGGCAGCACAGGGGTTCACCGCGGCGGGTGTCGCCGCGGGGATCAAGGCGAACGGCAATCCGGACCTGGCGCTCGTGGTGAACCACGGCCCGCGGCTGGCCGCGGCGGGCGTCTTCACCTCCAACCGCGTCAAGGCCGCGCCCGTGCTCTGGTCCGAGCAGGTCCTGCGCGGCGCCGTCGTCAGCGCCGTCGTCCTCAACTCCGGCGGAGCGAACGCCTGCACCGGCCCCAAGGGCTTCCAGGACACCCACGCCACGGCCGAGAAGGTCGCCGGGGTCCTCGGCGGCGAGCACAACGCCGGCGAGGTCGCCGTCGCGTCGACCGGCCTGATCGGCGTCCCGCTCCCCATGGACAAGCTGCTGCCCGGCATCGAGACCGCGGCGCAGGCCCTGTCGGAGGACGGAGGCGAGGCCGCCGCCATCGCCATCAAGACCACCGACACCGTGCACAAGACGGCCGCGGTGACGCAGGGGGGCTGGACCGTCGGGGGCATGGCCAAGGGCGCGGGCATGCTCGCCCCGGGCCTGGCCACGATGCTCGTCGTGCTCACCACCGACGCCGACGTGGACGGCGGCACCCTCGACAAGGCGCTGCGCGCCGCGACCCGTACGACCTTCGACCGGGTCGATTCCGACGGCTGCATGTCCACCAACGACACGGTGCTGCTGCTCGCCTCCGGCGCTTCCGGCCGGGTGCCGGCGTACGAGGAGTTCGCGGAGGCCGTCCGGACCGTCTGCGACGACCTCGCCCGCCAGCTGATCGGCGACGCGGAGGGCGCCAGCAAGGACATCCGCATCGAGGTCGTCGGCGCGCTCACCGAGGGGGACGCGGTCGAGGTCGGCCGCTCCATCGCCCGCAACAACCTGCTGAAGTGCGCCATCCACGGCGAGGACCCGAACTGGGGCCGGGTGCTGTCGGCCATCGGCACCACGCGGGCCGCCTTCGACCCGGACCGGCTGAACGTGGCCATCAACGGGGTCTGGGTCTGCAAGAACGGCTCGGTCGGCGAGGACCGCGACCTGGTCTCGATGAAGGACCGCGAGGTGCGCATCACCGCCGACCTGGCCACGGGCTCCGAGTCCGCCGTGATCTGGGCCAACGACCTGACCGCCGAGTACGTCCACGAGAACAGTGCCTACAGCTCATGAGTGACGAGAAGGCCGGCCGGTCCGGCACCGGAACCGCGCGCAAGCACACCGCGCTGCCCAAGGCGCAGATCCTCATCGAGGCGCTGCCCTGGCTCACCCGCCACAACGGCAAGGTCGTCGTCATCAAGTTCGGCGGCAACGCCATGATCGACGACGATCTGAAGGCGGCCTTCGCCCAGGACGTGGTGTTCCTGCGCCAGGCCGGCCTCAAGCCGGTCGTGGTGCACGGCGGCGGCCCCCAGATCAACGCCCAGCTCGACAAGCAGGGCCTGGTCAGCGAGTTCAAGGCGGGTCTGCGGGTCACCACCCCGGAGGCCATGGACGTCGTACGGATGGTGCTGGCGGGCCACGTCCAGCGGGAGCTGGTCGGGCTGCTCAACGAGCACGGGCCGCTGGCGGTCGGCATGACCGGCGAGGACGCCCACACCATCACGGCCACCCGGCACACGCCGGAGATCGACGGCGAGCTCGTCGACATCGGCCGGGTCGGCGAGATCACCGCCATCGACACGGGCGCGATCGAGGCGCTGCTGGCGGACGGCCGGATCCCGGTCATCTCCTCCATCGCGCGCAGCGCCGACGACCACCACGTGTACAACGTCAACGCCGACACGGCGGCCGCGGCGCTCGCCGCCGCGCTGGGCGCCGAGACGCTGATGGTCCTCACGGACGTCGAGGGCCTCTACGCGGACTGGCCCAACAGCGACGAGGTCATCAGCCGGCTGACGGTCGGCGAGCTGGAGAAGCTGCTGCCCGAGCTGTCCAGCGGCATGGTCCCCAAGATGGAGGGCTGCCTGCACGCCGTCCGCGGCGGCGTGAGCACGGCCAGGGTGATCGACGGGCGGGTCCCGCACTCGATCCTGCTGGAGATCTTCACCGACGAGGGAATCGGCACGATGGTCGTGCCCGACGCACGGCAAGGGGGAGCACGGTGACGCACGACGAGCTGACCGGCAACCAGCGGTACGCCGCCCGCTGGCAGGGCGCGCTGACCGACAACTACGGGACGCCCGCGCTGGCCCTGGTGCGCGGCGAGGGCGCCCGGGTCTGGGACGCGGACGGCAGGCAGTACACCGACTTCGTCGGCGGCATCGCGGTCAACGCCCTCGGCCACGCCCACCCGGCGGTCGTGGAGGCCGTGACCCGGCAGATCTCCACCCTGGGCCACGTATCCAACCTGTACGCCTCCGAGCCGGTCCTCGCACTCGGCGAACGGCTGCTCCAGCTGTTCGGCCGCCCCGGGCGGATTTTCTTCTGCAACTCAGGAGCCGAGGCCATCGAGGCCGCCTTCAAGATCGGCCGGCTGACCGGGCGGACCCATATGGTCGCCACGGACGGCGGCTTCCACGGCCGGACCATGGGCGCCCTCGCGCTCACCGGCCAGCCGAAGAAGCAGGGCCCCTTCCTGCCGCTGCCCGGCGAGGTCACGCACGTTCCGTACGGCGACGTGGAAGCCCTGCGGGCCGCCGTCACCGAAGAGACCGCGCTCGTAGTCATCGAGCCGATCCAGGGTGAGAACGGCGTCGTCGTCCCCCCGGCCGGCTACCTGGCGGCCGCCCGCGAGATCACCCGGGCCACCGGCACCCTGCTCGTCCTCGACGAGGTGCAGACCGGCATCGGGCGGTGCGGCCACTGGTTCGAGCACCAGGCCCACGAGGGCGTCGAGCCCGATCTCGTCACGCTCGCGAAGGGTCTGGGCGGCGGGCTGCCGATCGGTGCCGTGGCCGCCTTCGGACCGGCCGCGGACCTGCTCCGGCCCGGCCAGCACGGCACCACCTTCGGCGGGAACCCCGTCGCGTGCGCCGCCGGACTCGCCGTCATCGACACCATCGCCGCCGAGGGCCTGCTCGACCGGGTCAAGGCGCGCGGGGAGCAGCTGCGCTCCGGAATCGAGGGCCTCTGCGAGGGGAACGGCCACCCGCTCGTCTCCCACGTCCGTGGTGAAGGCCTTCTCCTGGGTATCGTGCTGACCGGGCCGCTCGCACCGCAGGTGCAGCAGGCGGCCCAGGATGCCGGATTCCTGGTCAACGCGCCCGCCCCCGACGTCGTACGGCTCATGCCCCCGTACGTGCTCTCCGAGGCCGAGGCGGACGCGTTCGTCCGGGCCCTGCCCGGCATCCTCCGAGCAGCCGACGGGGACGGACTTACCGGGGAATGAGACGACGATGAGCCAGGCGCAGGACCACGAGCAGTGGGGGTCGTCCCGGAGGGGGGCACCCGCGGCGGCAGCCGGGGCAGAGTCCGGGGGAGGGCCTTCCGTTCCGCAGACCCGCACCGCCCGCCACCGCCGGATCGTGGACATCCTCAACCGGCAGCCGGTCCGCTCGCAGAGCCAGCTGGCCAAGCTGCTCGCCGACGACGGGCTGAGCGTCACCCAGGCGACGCTCTCCCGCGACCTCGACGAGCTCGGCGCGGTGAAGATCCGCAACACCGGCGGCGAGCTGATCTACGCGGTGCCCAGCGAGGGCGGATTCCGCACTCCGCAGGCCCCGCTCGGCGAGTCGGCGAAGGAGGAGCGCATGCGGCGTCTCTCCGGTGAACTGCTGATCTCGGCCGAGGCCTCCGCCAACCTCGTCGTCCTGCGCACCCCGCCCGGCGCGGCCCAGTTCCTCGCCTCCGCGATCGACCAGGCCGAACTCCGCGAGATCCTCGGCACGATCGCCGGCGACGACACGCTGATGCTGATCAGCCGTGACCCGTCGGGCGGCCAGGCCCTCGCGGACCACCTGCTGCGGCTGGCCCAGAAGGAAGGCTGAGCCGCACCGGTCCCCGCCCGGGCCCGGGAAATCCGATGCCGGGGCCGGCGGTGGCGGACGTAGCCTCGGGGCGTGCATGAACTCGCCCTGGCCGCAGTCGTATCGGCCGTCACCGCCGCCGTGTACGCGGCCATCGGCCTGCGCGGCCGGCGCAGGGCCCGGATCCACCGGGAGGCCGTGGCGTTCGTCGCCGCCCTGGACCTGGACCCGTACCACGTCGCCTCGCTGAAGAACGAGGCGACCGAGGCCGCGGCCGCCGAGCTGCTGCTCGACCGGTACGTCGACATCGACGCCGAGGGCGCGGTGTGGCTCGCCGGCGCCGGACACGAGCCCGGCCGCTCGCCGGCGCACCCGGTGCCCGCCGCCCTGCTGGCCGCCGTACGCCGGCACGATCCGGCACCGGTCTCGCTGGGCTGGATCGAGCAGGGCGACGAGGCCTGTCGGGAGGCGGCCGCCGTTCACCGCGCCGAGCAGGACGCACGCCTGCCGGCGCTGCCCCGGATGCCGCAGCCCGCGGACGGCTCCCTCCGGTCCTGCTGCGGCTGCACGGGTCTCGTGCTGTTGCTGATGGTCTGGATCGGGGCGGGCATCGTGGTCCTGGAGGCTCACCATCAGGGCGTCCTGGAATGGGGCGCGACGGTGGTGACCGCCCTGTGCCTGGCGGCGCTCTGGCGGGCCGAGGCGGTGGCGCAGCGGATCCGGGACCGGACGTCCGGCCGGAACCCGCTGCACGAAAGCGTCCGCGAGGAGACGCATCCCGCACGGGCCGCGCTGGACGGCGAGCAGCGGCGCCGGCTGCTCCTGAGCAAGGGGGACCGGACCCGCTGGCGGGGCCTGGACGGGGGCACCGACGAGGACGCGGACTCCGGGGAACGGGGCGGACTCGACCTGGACGAACACTGGGACCTGGGCCCGGACGCGTACCGGTACGTGGCCGCCGACGCGGAGACCGACGCGGAGACCGGTGCGGAGACCGGCGCGGAGCGTGCCGACGCCGGGACCGCCGGGGCGGCCGCCGAGCCCCTCCCGCCGCCGGGGAGCCCGCACCTCCGCTAGTAGCGGGTCACGGCGAGGGGCCCGGCCTCGGTGCCGATCGCGATGTGCGGGCGGCGGTGCGGTTCGGCCCAGCGCAGGATCTCCCGCATCGCCCGCTCCGGCACCGACACGCAACCGGCCGTCGCACCCTTGCCGTTGACGTGCAGGAAGATGCCCGCGCCCCGGCCGTGCACCGGCCGGTCGTAGTTGAAGCCGACGACCAGCGCGTGCGCGTACTGCTTCTCGTACGCGACCAGGTGTTCCGCCTCGCCCGGCGCGCAGTCCGCGGGCAGCGGCTCCACCCAGCGGTTGTAGCTGCCCGAGGCGTTGTCCTGGCACCACCACGAGCGGTCCGTCACCCTCCGGTACCGGAACTGCGTCCCGGCGGGAGCGCGGTGGATCCCGAAGGCGTACGGGAGGTCGTACAGGCCCGTCGGCGTCGTGTTCGTGCCCTGGGTGCGGGTCGCGCCCTCGGTCAGGCCGTTCGCACCGAAGCGGGCCTCGGCGCTGCCGGCCTCGTACCAGTGCCCCGCCCGCCGGTCCCACCAGGTCACCCGGCCCGTCGTGGATCCGGGCAAGGGGGCGACGGCGGTGATCAGCTGGCTGCCGCCGCCCGTGTCGGCGAGCCGGGCCGGCAGCGGCGCGGACCCGTACGGGCCCTGCGCGAGCAGGCTGGTGACGATCAGTGAGCCGGTGACGAGAACGGTGCGCAGCACATGTCAGACGGTACGGGGAGGCAGGGGCAGTGGCAGCGCAGGCAGGCCGTCGACACTCGACCCGATGAAATCCTTCTTCTCGCAGTAGGCCGCGAACTCCTCGTCCGTCTTGCGGCCGAAGTGCTCCGCGTGCAGGGTCCGCTCGCCCCGGTACTCCATGAAGGGGACGGCGTACCCGCACACGTCGGCGATCCGGCGGGCGTGGACCACGATGACCGCCCGCGCGGCGGGCCCGTCGGCCGGCCCGAACAGGGCGATCAGCTCGGCCCAGCGCGGGTCGTCGCGGAAGACGGCCTCGCCCTCGCCGTGGATGCGCACGATGTTCGGCGGGCCGCTGAACGCGCACCACATCAGCGTGATCCGGCCGTTCTCCCGGACGTGGGCGATGGTCTCGGCGCCGCTGCCGCCGAAGTCCAGGTAGGCCAGGGTCTGCTCGTCGATGACGACGAGCGTTCCCGCGCGTCCCTTGGGGGACAGGTTGACGTGTCCGTCACCGTCGAGCGGGGCGGTGGCCGTGAAGAAGACCGGCTGTTCCTCGATGAACGTGCGCAGTCGGCCGTCGATACGTTCGTGAAGTCTTCCCATGATCCGAGTATCGGCCGGAATGGCGGATTCAGGCCGGGGGGCCGCCGTTCGCGGGGCCGCGGCGGGCGCGCCACCACCGCATCGCCCCGTCGTGCGCCGCACGCGCCGACCGGGCCGGCCGCGCGCGGGGTGCGTCCGGCCCGGTGCGGTCCTCCTCGTCCGGCCCCAGGCGGTGGCGCCACAGCCGCAGGACCTCGGGGTGCAGCACGTGCGCCGACGCCTCGAGCAGCGCGCCGAGCTCCGCGGGGTCCGCCTGCTTCGCCCTCAGGGTGCCGGCCCAGTCCCAGGCGGACACCGTCTGCGCCGCGAGCCGGCGCAGGCCCGGGTCGGGGTGCACCGACAGGTCCACGGCGGACCGCAGCGCGGCGATCCCGCCCTGTGAGCGGAGCAGCCGGAACGCGGCCCTGCGGGTGTGCACGGGCCGTTCCGGGGCGGTCCGCGCGGCCAGCGCGCCGGGGTCCAGCCGCGGGGCCGCGGGGTCCAGGCAGAGCGCGGCCTCGCGGGCCACCGATGCCGACGGGTCGTCCAGCAGCGCGAGGAGCGTCGCGTCGTCGGGGGCGGCGTCCAGCCGGCGCAGCCCGGCCAGGGCGGCGGCCCGCACCAGGCCGGCGGGATGGTCCAGCAG
>NZ_JBHYVA010000037.1:0-25884 GCF_042750055.1 Streptomyces sp. NPDC059456 | reverse complement strand
TCTCCGCCTCGCTCCAGCACCCTCTGTGTGTCTGTCGCTGGCTGGGGCGCGCGCGGGGTGTGTGCTGGCGGCTCCCCGGGGCGCCGGGCGGCGCGCCCCCCCCCCCCCACGACGACGCCGGCACCGTGGGCCCGCTTGGGCAGCAGGGACAGCGCGTCGGCGACGGTCTGGGTGGGCGCCAGCGTGATCGGGGTGTCGAGCACGAGGTGGCGGGTCTTCACCCAGGAGATGACGTCGGTGACGACCTCGATCGGGATGTCCTGCGGGATGACCACGATGCCACCGCGGCGGGCCACGGTCTCGGCCATGCGGCGGCCCGCGATGGCGGTCATGTTCGCCACGACGAGCGGAATGGTGGTGCCGGTGCCGTCGGGCGAGGAGAGGTCCACGCCCTGGCGGGAACCGACCGCGGAGCGGCTCGGCACCATGAATACGTCGTCGTACGTCAGGTCGTACGGCGGCTTCTGGTCATTGAGGAAACGCACGTGCTGAACATCCCAGTCGATCGAAGGATCCGGCTACGGCCCCGGCGGAGCGGCCGAGGAAACGCACGTACTTCATTCTCCCACGGCCCGGCATCAATGCCGCCCGGGCTGATCGTCCAGGACATACCGGGCCCTGTGGTCTGTTCCTACGGGACCTTGGTCCCGGAAGAGACCGGAGCCGGAGCGGCCGGCGTGCACCGGGCCGCGGCGGTGCGCCAGCGGAAGAACCGATCCGCCGTACCGGGCGGCGGTGAACTCGGCGGCGATGGACAGGGCCGTCTCCTCGGGGGTGGCGCCGCCGAGGTCCAGCCCGATGGGTGAGCGCAGCCGGGCGAGCGCGTCCTGCGGCACCCCCTCGTCGCGCAGCCGCTGCGCGCGTTCGGTGTGGGTGCGCCGCGATCCCATGGCGCCCACGTATCCGAGCGGCAGCCGCAGGGCGAGGGCCAGCAGCGGTACGTCGAACTTGGCGTCGTGGGTCAGGACGCAGACGGCCGTACGGGAGTCCACGCGGCCGGCCTCCCATTCCGCGGCCAGGTGCCGGTGGGGCCAGTCCACGACCACCTCGTCGGCGTCGGGGAAGCGGGCGGGCGTCGTGAAGACGGGCCGGGCGTCGCAGACGGTGACCCGGTGTCCGAGGAAGGCCCCGATCCGGGCGAGGGCGGCGGCGAAGTCGATGGCCCCGTAGACGATCAGCCGGGGCGGTTCCGCGGCGGATTCGACCAGCAGGGTGAGCGGCTGCCCGCACAGACCGCCCGCGGTGCCGAGTTCGGCGGTCCCGGTGCGCCCGGCCAGCAGCAGGTCCCGTACCCGGCCGGCGGCGGCCCGGTCCAGGGCCGTGCCGCCGCCCAGGCAGCCCTCGTACGATCCGTCGGGGTGCACAGCGAGGGCTCGGCCGAGCTGCGTCGGCGGGCCGGAGACGACCCGGGCGAGAGCGGCCCTGGCCCCTCCGGCGGCGGCGTCGAGCACGGAGCCGAGGACGGGCCGCACCGGGTCGTGCCCGCGCACCGGGGTGACCAGCACGTCGAGGACTCCCCCGCAGGTCAGGCCGACGGCGAAGGCGTCGTCGTCGCTGTAGCCGAAGCGGTGCACGCCGCTTTCGCCGGAGGCGATGGCGTCGAGGCACAGCGCGTGCACGGCGGATTCCACGCAGCCCCCGGAGACGGAGCCGAGTGCGGTGCCCCCGGAGTCGACGGCGAGGGAGGCGCCCGGGCCGCGCGGCGCGCTCCCGCTGACGGCGACGACGGTGGCCAGGGCGAATTCCCGGTGCGCGGCACACCACGCGCGGAGTTCCTCGGCGATGTCGAGCATCAGCGGATGTACTCGCGTCTCGCGCTCTGGCCGGGGATCAGCGGCCGGGGCGGCAGCACGGGCGGCGGTCCGGTGCGCGGTACGGGTCCGGGCGCGCCGGGACGGGTCGCGGGTCCGGGCACTCCCGGGCGGGACACGTGCCCGGGTACGCCGAGCGGCGCGGGCCGGCCGGGGGCGGGGAATCCCTCGGGGACCCTGCCGCGGGCGCCGAGCAGTCTCGACGCGTGGGCGACGCTCGCGAGCGTGGCGTGGTGGTGCCAGCCACGGAAGGAGCGGCCCTCGAAATCACGGATGCCTACGGGTTCGCAGGTCTCGGTGAAATCGAGGGATACCCGGTCGGTGAGTTTGGCGAGCAGGAACAGCTGGGCCAGCGGCCGGTCGCCGATGTTCGTGATCCAGAACTCGGAGGGCAGCAGGGCGGCTTCGGTCCAGGCGCCGACGAGCAGCAGCGGGGTGGGCGGCAGCGGGGCGGGCCGGTCCTCGCCGGGGGTCGCGAGGATGGCGGCCGAGGTCAGCAGGGTCACTGCTCCTTCGGCGCGGCCGTGCCGGGTCCATTCGACGACGCGGCGCTGGGAGCGCAGGGAGTCGATGAGTTCGCGGGCGGGTGCGGTGTGCGGTCCGGGCTTGTGCCGGCCGGCGCCGCCGAAGGAGACGGGCAGCGAGCCGTCGACCTTGAACACGAAGGGGATGTCCTGGAGGGCGAAGGACTCGATGCTCTGCGGGATGTCGGTGTTGGCGACCTCCATCACCACGGGCCGGCGCTGGAGTTGCCAGGTGGCGGCCATCCGCTGGACGGCGTGTACGGCGTCCTGGACGGGGGTGAGCGAGCGGGCGGTGTCGGGGATGCCGGCCCGCCGGCGGCGCAGCAGCTCGTTCGTCCAGGGCCCGGGGAGGGTGAGGGTCCATTCGACGGGAAAGCTGGCCTCGCTGGAGGCGAGCCAGATGCCGCTGGCCTGCTGACAGTTGGCGGTGCGGCCGAGCTGGGGGACGAACTGGCGGCCGACGCCGACCGAGCGGTCGCCGGCCTTCTCGATCACCATGGGCTGGACCACCCAGGCCAGCGGGCGCTGGGCGGTGCGTTCGAGGTACTGGGCGAGGGAGCGGCGTACCGGGGTCCAGTCCCACGGGGACTTGCTGATGAACTGCTGGAGGCTCTGTTCGACCGAGCTGGCCCCCGTTCCGGCGATGTTGCGGATCGTTTTCTTCCCACTGGTCCGCACGAGGCCGTTGAGATAAACGCGGGCCCAGTTTCGCTGGTCCCGCCGGGGTAAGGATTCGAAGAAAAGAGAGATCAGGACGTCGATCAATTCGGAGATTTCCTTGGCGGAATCCTCCGGCAGAACCACGCGAGCCATCTGGGCCTCCCCCGCGACCACTAGATCCAATACCCTACTTGACCGTACAGAACGGCCGTAGGCCCCGGCGGCTACTTCCTGAGGTCGCTCACAGATTCGAGCCGCTCTTCCTCTACCACGAGGGGGATCGGGATCTGGTTCGCCGCATAGTAGAGCGCGATCAGGAAGTGTGCGGCGAGAGTGAGCGGTGCGGAGAAGAAGGACAGGAGAACGGTCAGGGGGTACGCCACGGCGCCGAGTCCGAAGCGGACCCGGGTGGCCCGGGCGCCCTCCTTGTCCACCCGTTCGTGGAAGAGGTGGCCGACCCGGGTGACGTACCACCAGAAGGCCAGGAACGCGAGCGCGTAGGCGACGGTGACCGAACTGTAGAGCACGGCCGCGGCGTTGGCGGAGCCGCCCTCCTCGACGAGGTGCTCGGCGAGCACGGTGGTGGTGTAGGGAATCACCGACACCACCATCAGCACCAGGAGATTCAGGAACAACAGCTGTCGGTCCACCCGCTTCAGGTGACTGAAGATGGTGTGGTGATTCACCCACATCACGCCGATGATGAGGAAGCTCACCACGTATGCGGCGTAATGCGGCCACTGTTCCCACACGCCGCGCCAGAAGTCCGATCCCGTTTCTTTCGGAACCTTCAGTTCCAGAACCAGAATCGTGATGACAATGGCGAATACCCCGTCACTGAATGCCTCGACACGCCCGGTTTCGCGTTCCATGACCTCCCCTTTGCCATTTCCGCCGGCATCCGCCCCGATCTCCTTCGGCGGCTTGCGCGAGCGGGGAGGGCGCTGCCTTCGCCCTCCCCGCACACGCTACCCAGATATCGTTGGTCAGCCGCCGAAACCGGCGGTCTGGCGCCAGATCCGGCCATCGCGGACCACGAGTGTCCCGAACGCGTGCTCCGGTTCGCCGTTCAGGTTCATGATCGCGCGGTAGAAGATCGTGTCCTCGGTCTCGATGTACTCCTGGAGCTCCACCAGGGTCGGCTTCACCGTCAGGTAGCCCGTGAACGTCTCGCGCACGGCCTCGATCCCGACCGAGGCGCCCTCGAAGCGCAGCAGCACGGCGTCGTCGGTGTAGTTCTTCATCACCGCCTCGATGTCCAGGGCCGCCAGCGCCTCCATCTGGCGGACGAACACCGGGTGCAGCTTGGAGATGTCGTACTTGGCCATGTCGACTCCATTCTCTCAACGGGTGGAGGTGGGTTCATCAGGTGTTTCGGCGCAGGCGGCGGCCGCGGTGAGCGGCAGCCGGACGACCATCCGGGTCTCGCCGGGACGGGAGCGGGCCGTGATCGAGCCGTGGTGGCGCTGGGTCACGATGCGGTAGCTGAGGTGCAGTCCGAGGCCCGTGCCCTTGCCCACGTCCTTGGTCGTGTAGAAGGGTTCGAAGATCCGCGGCAGGGAGCCCTCGGGGATGCCCCGCCCGGTGTCGGCGATCTCGACGACCAGGCAGACCCCCTCGGCGCGGACCCGCAGGGTGAGCGTGCCGGCGCCCTCCATGGCCTCGGCCGCGTTGTCGACCAGGTTGGTCCACACCTGGTTCAACTCGCTCGGATAGCCCGTCAGTTCGGGCAGCTGCGGCTCGTACTCACGCACGATGGTGATGCCGGTCAGCTTGGAACGCAGCACGACCAGCGTGTTCTCGATCCCGTCGGCCACCGCGAAGCGCTGTTCGGGCGCCCGGTCGAGATTGGCGTAATCCCGGGTGGCGGCGACCAGTTGGGAGATCCTCGGACCCGCCGCGCGCAGTTCCGCGGCGAGCGAGCGGATCTCCAGCAGGGCCGCCAGGTGGTCGAGGGCCGGGGGCAGGGCGGCCTCGCCGATCCCCTCCAGCCGCTCCAGCAGCCAGCCCAGTTCCAGCCCGAGGTCCGAGATCCCGGAGCCGAGCAGTCCGGGCCGTTCGGTGCCCGCCTCCTCGGCCCAGTCCGTGATCTCCTCCTCGGCATCGGCCTGGGCGAGCGGGTCGGTGGTGACCGGCGGCGGCAGCTTGTCGAGCTCCTCGGCCAGCCGGTCGAGCACCGAGCGCTCCGCGCCCGTCGCGGCGGCGCCCCACGCCTGGGCGGTCCGGGTCAGCCCCTCCAGGGCCGGTGCCAGCTCCTGGGCGGCCCGGGCGACCGCGGCCGCAGGGTTGTTCAGCTCGTGCGCCAGGCCCGCGGCCAGGGTGCCGAGCGCCTCGACGGTGGCCCGTTTGCGGGCCTGCACCTCGGAGGACTTGATCCGCCAGGCCAGTACCGGGATCAGCACGGCCGCCACCCCGTGGCAGCGGGTCAGCATCTCGAAGAACACCGGCTTCGGGTACGCGACGACGGTCGTCGCCGGCCCGCTCGCGGCGGCGGTGGCCACGTACGCCCCGTCCGTCAGCAGCGGCAGCTCGCCCGTGAAGCGGTGCGCGGCGGAGGGTTTGCCGTCGTGCTCCTCGGCGGCGACGCTCTCCTCCTCGGTGGAGTGCCGGGTCAGCACCTCCTCGCGGCCGTCGACGACCTTGGTCACGACCAGCCCGCCCGCGAGCAGGACGTGGAAGCCGGTGGCCTCCTCGCCGTCCCGGAACAGGACCTCCCCGTCGGCGAGGACCCGGGGCTCGGAGACGGACACCAGCCAGTCCAGCTGGTCCGCCGTGAGCCCGGCGAAGATCTCCAGCCCGAGCAGGGCCGACCGCAGCTCGGCGGCGTCCATGTCGGCAGCCTTCATGTCGTGCTCCCTTCGGCCCGGGTGCGGGCGGCCAGCCGCAGCGTGACGAACAGCGCCAGCGCGCACACCCCGGCGACGGCGGCCATGAAGCCGACCGAGGTGCGGTGCAGGCCGTGGATGTTGGTGAGCATTCCGGCGAGCACCGCCGGCACGCTCATCGCGAGGTACGCGAAGACGTAGACGGCGGCGGTCAGTTCGCCGCGGTGCGCCGGATCGGCCAGCGCGCTCAGCGCCCGGAAGGAGCCGAGGAACGCCGCGCCCCAGCCGGCGCCGAGGACGGCCGTGGCGAGGAGGAACACGGTCGCCGACCCGAGGCCCAGCGCGAGCAGCACCAGGCCGAGCCCGGCCAGCAGCCCGCACAGGCCGAGGACGGCGGTGCGCAGGGCCTCGGTGCGGCCCAGCAGCAGCTGCGCGGCGGTGGCGGCGCCCGCGAGCAGGGCGACGGTGGCCCCGCCGACCAGGTAGTTGGTGCTCCGGAGCAGGGACAGGGCCAGGTGCGGCCCGAGCGAGAGGTAGAAGCCGCCGACGGACCAGACGGCGACGATCGTCAGGACGAGGACCGCGAACCGTCCCCGCACGGCGGCCGGGACGTGGATCCGGCGCGCCGAGATCCGCGGCCGCCCGCCGGCGCGGGCGCCGGAGCGAGCGCCGGGAGCGCTCTCACGCATCCGGACCACCCCCACCAGCGTGACCGCGAAGGCGGCGATCAGCAGCAGGTAGCTGAGCACGGTCGGGGCGGGCGCGTACTGGACGAGCAGCCCGGCCCCGATCCCGCCGAGCCCGATGCCCACCGTCGGCCCCGCGCTGTTGACCTGGGCGCCGAGCGCCGGCCGCGACCGCGGGGCCAGTTCGAGGAGGGCGGCGCCCATCGCCCCGGTGGCCAGGCCCACCGCCAGCCCCTGGACGGCGCGGGCGGCGAGCAGCAGCCCGAGCCCCTGCGCGCCGGCGAACAGTCCCATGGAGACGATCGCCAGGACCAGGCCGACACCGAGCACCGGCCGCCGCCCCAGGGTGTCGGACAGGGACCCGAACAGCAGGAGCCCGATGAGCACGGTGACGGCGTACAGGGCGAAGACCACCGTGATCATGCCGGAGGACAGGCCCCATCTCTCCTGGTAGAGCACGTAGAGGGCGGACGGTACCGAGGAGGAGAGCATCAGCAGGACGAGGACCGCCCCGACCACCCAGAAGCCGGAGCCTCTGGGTGCCCCGGCCGCCTGGGCGGCCGGCCGCGCCGGTTTCCCCGTGGTCGTCCTGGACGATTCGGCCACTGCGTCAACTCCCCCGTGGTGGGCGGTCAGGCGAGGGCCTGATCCGCCCTCTGCAGCGCGCGGGCGGCGAGCACCCCCGCGAGGTGGCCGAGGTATTCGGCCGAGGTGCCGCGCCCGGGGACGAACAGCTCCCTGGGCTCGGCGCGGAAGGCCGCGAGCACGGCCTGCGTCGTGTACGGGCCCCCGCGCAGCCGGTCCTCCACGCCGCGCAGCCGCAGCGGGCGGGCGGTGGCCCCGGTGACCGCGATGCGCGGCCCGTCGGGGGTGATCCGTACGGCGGTGGCGCAGACCGGGTAGCGCGTGGCCCGGTCCGCGGTCTTCTCGAAGGCGGCGCCCGGCCCGGCGGCGGGCACCAGCAGTGCGGTGACCACGGCCCCGGCGGGCACGCCGGAGGCGGCGAACTCCTCGGCGGCCGCGGTCGACCGCCCGCCGGGTCCGGCCAGTTCGATCCGGGCACCGGCGGCGATCGCCGCGACCGGCAGGTCGGTGGCGCGCCCGCCGGCGGCGAGGTTCCCGCCGGCGGTGCCGAGGTTGCGGACCTGGGGGTCCCCGTTGGCCCGGGCGGCGGCCGCCAGTTCCGGCGCCTCGGCCCGGACGGCCGGGTGGGCGGCGAGCTCGGCGAGCGTGGTCAGCGCCCCGATCCGGATCCCGTCGGGGGTCCGCCCGATGCCGCGGAGCTCCTCCAGGTGCCGTACGTCGACGAGCAGCCGGGCGGTGGTCTCCCCGGTGCGCAGCGCGGGCAGCAGGCTCTGGCCGCCGGCCAGCACCCGGGCGCCCCGGGTGCCGGAGAGCAGGGTCAGCGCCTCGTCGAGGCCGACGGGCCGGACGTAGTCGAACTCGGTGAGGATCACTGGGCTTCCCCTCTCAGGCGGCGCCAGACCTTCTCGGGGGTGAGCGGCATGTCGATGTGCTGCACGCCCAGGTCGGAGAGGGCGTCGACGACAGCGTTGACGACGGCCGCGGCGGGCGGCACGGTGGCGATCTCACCGGCGCCCTTGGCGCCGAGCGGGTTGTGCGGGCTGGGCGTGGTGGTCTTGTCGAGGGTGAAGAACGGCACGTCCGCGGCGCGCGGCAGGGCGTACGTGGTCAGGTCGGAGCTGACGAGCAGGCCCTGTTCGTCGTACACGGCGGCTTCCATCAGCGCCTGGCCGAGGCCGTGCGTGATGCTGCCCTCGATCTGCCCGAGGACGATCTTCGGGTTGCCGATGTTGCCGGCGTCGTCCACGGCGGTGTACGCCACCACCTCGGTCTCGCCGGTGAGTTCGTCGACCTCGACGACCGCGACGTGCGTGCCGAAGGGGTAGTTGAAGTCCGGGGGGTCGAAGTGGGTGGTCTCGTCGAGGGCGGGCTCGATCTCGTGGGGCAGCCCCCAGCCGTACCACATGGACATCGCGAGCTCGGCGAACGTCTTGGTGTTCTCCGGGTTGCCCTCTTCGTGGACGGCGCCGCCCTCGTAGACGACCTTGTCCTCGGGGATGCCGAGGAACACGGCCGCGGCCTTGACCAGCTTGGCCTTGATCTTGCGGGCGGTGAGGGCCACGGCGGGCGCGGCCATGCTGTAGGAGCGCGAGCCGTACGTGCCCTGCCCGTACGGGGCCTTGAGCGTGTCCCCCTCGTAGACCTGGACGGTTGCCGGGTCGATGCCGAGCTCGTCGGCGGCGACCTGGGCGAAGACCGTGTGGTGGCTCTGGCCGGTGGAGGCGGAGCCGACGGTGACGGTGACCTCGCCGGTCGGGTGGACGCGGATGTTCGCGCTCTCCCAGGTGCCGCCGAGCATGCCCTCCTGGGACATCCGGGTGGAGGGGCCGACGCCGCAGATCGCCACGTAGGTGGCCAGGCCCACGCCGAGCCGCTTGCCGCGGGTGCGGGCCTCGGCCTTGCGGGCGGGCATGTCGGCGTAGCCCGACAGCTCCATCGCCTTGTCGAAGTTCAGCTGGTAGTCCCCGGAGTCGTACGTCCAGCCGAGGCCGTTGTCGTACGGGAACTTCTCCTTCGGCACCAGGTTCTTGCGCCGCACTGCCGCCGGGTCCATGCCGATCTCGGAGGCGTACCGGTCGACGAGCCGCTCCATCAGGAAGGCCGCCTCGGCGCGCCCGCTGCCGCGCTGGGCGCCGAGCGAGACGGTGTTGGTGAAGGCGGCGTACACCTCGCAGAACGCGGCCGGGATGTCGTACATGCCGCTGATGGAGCGGCCCATCAGGGCGGTGGCGACACCGGGGCCGATGGTGGAGGGGTACGCGCCCAGGTTGGCGTAGCTGGTGGCCCACAGGCCGGTCATCCGGCCGTCGCGGGTGCCGGCGAGCACCACGTGCTGGCGGTGGTCGCGGCCCTGGACGGTGGAGTTCATCAGCCCGGTGCGGGTGTCCACCCATTTCACGGGCCGGCGCAGCGCCTTGGAGAGCAGCAGGACCAGCGCCATGTCGGGGTACAGGTACCCCTTGGTGCCGAAGCTGCCGCCGACGGTCGGGGCGATCACCCGCAGTTTGTTGAAGGGGATGCCGAGGACCAGAGCGGCGAGCAGGAAGCGGTGGTTGTGCGGGCCCTGGGTGGAGGCGTACAGCGTGTACTCGTCGGTGGCGGCGTTGTAGTCGCCGACCGCGCCGCGCGGCTCGATGGGGCTGTTGATGGTGCGCTGGTTGACGAGGTCCAGCTCCACCTTGACCTCGGCCTCGGCGAGGGCCGCCTCGGTGCGGTCCTTGTCGCCGCAGGTCCAGTACGCGTTCAGGTTGCCCGGTACGGCCTCGTGCAGCTGGGGAGCGCCCTCGGCGAGTGCCGCGTCGGCCCGGGTGACCACGGGCAGCGGTTCGTACTCGACGGCGATGGCGGCCAGCGCGGCGGCGGCCTGGCGCGGGGTCTCGGCGACGACCACGGCGATGGGATCTCCGACGTGCCGGACGGTGTCGCCGGTCAGGACCGGGCGGGCGCCGGGGAGTCCGTAGGGGTGCGGCGGAAAGTGGCTCTCGACGCCGCCGGGGATCCAGATGCACGGCAGCGGCATCACGTCGGTGAAGTCCGCCGCGGTGGCCACCTTCAGCACGCCGGGCATCTGCTCGGCGGCCTTGGTCTCGATGGAGAGGATCTTCGCGTGGGCCACCGGGCTGCCGAGGATCGCCATGTGGGCGGTGCCCGGGAGGTCGATGTCGGCCACGTACGTGGCCTCGCCGCGCAGCAGCTGCGGATCCTCGCGGGCGTCCAGCGGCCGGCCGAGCAGGCCCGATCCCTGGAGGGGTGCCTCCCCCGTCACTGCGGTCATCTCCCTCACACCTCCTTGCCGGACGCTGACGCGGACGCCGACGCCGACGCGGTGGACCCTGCGGACGCGGGGACGGCGGCCGCGCCCTCGCCGATCTCCTCGGGCAGCTCGGCCCGGGCGGCGGAGCAGGCGCGCTGCACGCCCCGTACGACGCTGTGGTAGCCGGTGCACCGGCACAGGTTGCCGGTGAGCCACTCGCGGATCTCGGGCTCGGTCGGCGCCTCGCGGTCCGCGGTGTTCTCGACGAGCTCGCCGAGGGCCATCACCATGCCGGGGGTGCAGAACCCGCACTGGGTTCCGTGCTCCTGGCGCAGGGCCTCCTGGAGGCCGGTGAGTTCGCCGCCGCGCGTGGTGACCCCCTCGATGGTGGTCACCCGGGAGCCGGCTGCCGACGCGGTGAGGAGCAGGCAGCTCTTGACCGAGCGGCCGTCGAGCCGGACGACGCAGGTGCCGCACTGGCCGGTGTCGCAGCCGACCTTGGTGCCGGTCAGCCCGAGGCCGTCGCGGAGCCGTTCCACCAGCAGTTCGTTCGGCTCGGCCGCGAACTGCTCGGGTCTTCCGTTCACGTTCAGTGAGATATCCATGCCAGCGCCTGCGCTTCCGTGAGCGGCCGGTTGTAAAGGGGCCCGCCGGGCTGCTGGAGAATTCCTCCGGCGTGCAGCGAGCCGGTGTCTACGGGGGCGAATCCCAAATCCGAGATGATTCCCGCGACGATTTCCTTCGCCTTCTCGTCGTCCCCCGCGGTGAAATGGGCCAGGCGTTCGCCCCCCGCGGTGCTCCCTCCGGACTTCGTCCGGGGGGAGACCCCGGCTACGGCGAGCGTCTCGAAATGCATGGTGTTCAGGGATTTCACCACCCGGGCGCCGGGGTACCAGTCGGCGACCAGTTCGCTGGAGGTGCGGCCGTCCGGGTCCGCGGGTGCGCCCGCGCCGCTGAACGTGTTGGTGGCGTCCACCAGCACCTTGTCCTCCACGGCCGCGGGCGCGAGGAGTCCCCGGACGCTCGCGTGGGGCACCATCAGCACCAGCAGGCCGGCCCGGTCGGCGGCCTCGGCGGGGTACGCCGCCGAGGCAGCCGGGCCCAGTTCGGCCAGCAAGGGGCCGATCGACTGCGGTCCGCGGGCGTTGGCCAGCACGACCTCGTGCCCGGCCGCCACCAGGATCCGCGCGAGGGTGGAGCCGATCCGCCCGGTGCCGATGATGCCTGTGCGCATGTCCGCTCCTACTCGGTCGGTCAGTGGGTCGATCGGTCAGTGGGTCGGTCGGTCAGGCGGACGCCCGGTCAGTCCATGCCGATCCAGACCGACTTGGTCTGCGTGTAGCTCTCCAGGGATTCCGGTCCGCACTCGCGGCCGTATCCGGAGGCCTTGTAGCCGCCGTACGGCACGGAGGGGTCGTACTGGTTGTAGCAATTCACCCAGACCGTGCCGGCCTTGATCTGGGAGGCGACCCGGTGCGCGCGCCGCAGGTCCTTGGTATGGACCCCGGCGGCGAGACCGTACGCACTGTCGTTGGCGATCCGGATCGCGTCTTCCTCGGTGTCGAAGGGGATGATCGACAGCACCGGGCCGAAGATCTCCTCCTGGGCGATCCGCATGCCGTTGTCGACGCCGGTGAAGACGGTCGGCAGGAAGTACAGGCCCTGGCTGGAGGCTCCGTCCGGGGTCCAGCCGGTGCCGCCGGTGCGCAGGACGGCGCCCTCCTTCTCGCCGATCTCGATGTACGAGCTGACCTTGTCGAACTGCCCGCGGTGGGCCAGCGGTCCGAACAGGGTCTCCGGGTCGCGCGGGTCGCCGGGCTTGAGGTCGGCGGCCCGCCGGACCAGGCGTTCGACGAGTTCGTCGTGGATCGGGCGCTGGAGCAGCAGCCGGGAGCCGGCGGTGCAGATCTCGCCCTTGTTGTAGTAGATGCCGAAGAAGGCCAGTTCCTCGGCGGCGTCCAGGTCGGCGTCGGCGAAGACGATGTTGGCGGACTTGCCGCCGAGCTCCATCGTCACCTTCTTCAGGGTGCCCGCCGACTTGCGGATGATCGACTGGCCGACCGCGGTGGAACCGGTGAAGGCGATCTTGTCGATGCCCGGGTGGTCGGTCAGGGTCTCGCCGAGTTCCACGCCGGGGCCGGTGATCACGTTCAGCACGCCGTCGGGGATCTCCGCCTCCTGGAAGAGTTCGGCGATCTTCAGCGCGGTGAGCGGGGTGGCCGGGGAGGGCTTGTGGACGACCGTGTTGCCCGCCGCCAGTGCCGGTGCGATCTTCGTCATCGACAGCAGCAGCGGGAAGTTGAACGGGGTGATGGCGCAGACCACGCCCAGCGGTTCGCGCAGGGTGTAGGCGAGCTGTCCGCCGGCCGGGGCCCGCGAGGAGCCGTCGACCCGGGTCACGGCGCCGGCGTAGTAGTGCATGAGCTGCGCGGCCATGGGGGCGTCGACCGTGCTGGAGAAGGCGAACGGCTTGCCCATGTCCACCGTCTCCAGCAGGGCGATCTCCTCCAGGTCGCGTTCGATGAGCTCACCGACCCGGTTCAGCCTCAGCGCGCGCTCCTGGGCGGAGAGTCTGCTCCAGGGACCTTCCTCGTACGCCTGGCGGGCGGCGGCGACGGCCGCGTCCGCGTCGGCGGCGGTGGCCTGCGCCACCGGTACGATCTCCTGTCCGTCCACGGGGCTGATGTCCGGCTCGGTACGGCCGTCCTGGGCCGGAACCCATGTGCCGCCGATGAACAGCTTCCCGGGGTTGGCCAAGGGCTGGTCGCTGAGCGCGCGCTTGGTCATGGCTGCCTTCCGGTGTCGGATGCGGGGGCGTTCTAGTCCTTGGCGAGCTGGGTCAGGAACGTCTCGGCAAGGGCTTTGGAGGAGTACGGGTTCTGGCCGGTGGTGAGCCTGCGGTCGACGACCACGTGGGAGTCCCAGATCTTCCCGGCCTTCTCGTAGCGGGCGCCGAGCCGGGTGAGCTCGGCCTCCAGGATCAGCGGGAGCCGGCCCGCCATGTTGGTGACCATCTCCTCGCTGTGCGAGAACGCCGTCATGCGGTAGCCCTCGAACGGCCAGCGGCCGTCGCCGTCGCGCAGCGCGAGCAGCGAGGTGTGGCCGTGGCAGACGGTGGCGAGCGGCTTGTCCTGGGCGATGGCCCAGCGCAGGACCTGCGCGAGCTCGTCGGAGTGGGGCAGGTCTCCGATCGCGCCGTGGCCGCCGCTGACGTAGATGCCGTCGTAGCCGGCGACGTCCTTCTCGCCCAGGGACTCCAGGGCGATCGGGTTGCGGAGCTGGGGGGTGTTCTCGATGACTCTCACGTACTCGGCGGCGTTGGCCGCGTCCTCGTCCGGCGAGCCCTCGGGGCGGACCCACCGCAGGAACTGGGGGTCGATGCTGGTCTGGTCGACCGTGGGGGTCCGGCCCCCGATCGTCGCCACGTCCACGGTGTGGCCTGCGGCCTTGAAGAGGGTGTAGGGAACGACGAATTCCTCGGCCCAGAAACCCGAGGGATGCTGTTCCCCGTCCAGCAGATGGAGCGTTGCCTTGGCCGTCATGACGACGAGAATCTTCATGACTGTTCTCCTTGTTCTGGAATCGCTGCCGATTCAACACGCCCCCCGCAGGGGGCGTAAGGGGGGGAGCGTCAGGCGCGCGATACTTCGTGAGGTGCGTCCAACGCCGAGATGATGGTGCGGAATTCACCGACCAGGGGGTGGTCGGGATGCGCTTCGGCGAATATGCGCTCGCCGTACAGGGCGGCCATTTCCGGCACATAGGGAAGGATTCCGGCCAGGGGGGCGCCGTACACCTCCTGCGCCCGGCGGCGGATCTGCTCGCCGTCGACGCCCTCGGGGGCCATGCTCATGACCAAGGCCCGCCGGCAGGCCAGCCTCCCGGCCAGGGCGATGGTCTCCTCGACTCCGGACAGGTCGATGCGGTCGGCCCGGGCCAGGATCATCAGCACGTCGGCGCTCGCCATGGCGGTCACCGACTCGTTGTTCAGCCCGGCGTGGGTGTCGAGCAGCAGCACGTCGAGCGCGTGGTGCCCGGCCAGCCGGTCGAAGCCCTCCGCCAGCAGCCCCACGTCGTAGCCGCTCGTCATGAGCTCGCGCAGCGCCGCCGTCCCGGTCCGGGCCGGTACGACGTACAGCCCGGGCACGGCGACCTGCTGGGCCGTGGCCTCGATCTCGCAGCGTCCGAGCAGGTAGTCGGCCAGGGAGGGACCCGGGCCGAGCCGGAAGATCAGGTCCAGGGTGGGCGACTGGATGTCCGTGTCGACCACCCCCACCCGGCGTCCCCCGCCCGCGATGAGCAGGGCCAGGTTCGCCAGTACCGAGGACTTCCCGGTGCCCCCGCGGTGCGAGTGCACCACGATGGTCCGGGTCATCTACGCCACCACCCGGTGGCCGCCGCCGTCCGCGTGCGGCCCCCGCGCCGCACGTGGCCGGTGCAGGGCCAGCATGGTGACGTCGTCGTGCTGTTCGGCTGTGCCGGTGTGCTCCCGTACGGCGGTGTCCATCCGGTCGACCACCTCCCTGCCGCTCGCCGGGGGGCCGGCGAGCAGCTCCAGCATCCGTTCGTCACCCAGGAAGCTGCCGCTGGGGCAGCGGGCCTCCGGCACTCCGTCGGTGAACACGAACAGGGTGTCGCCGGGGTCCAGCTGGGCGTAGCCGAGCGTGTAGACGCAGTCCGGCAGCACCCCGACGGCGGGTCCGGTGACCTCCAGGGCGAGCGGGTCGCCGCCGTCGGCGCGCAGCAGCAGCGGGGCGTTGTGGCCCCCGTTGATGTACACGAGGCTGCCGGTCAGCGGGTCGAGCACGCCGAAGAACAGGGTGGCGAAATAGCCCTGCCTCAGATGGTTGCGGGTCAGGTATCCGTTGGTGGCGGTGACCGCGTTGAGCAGCGGTGTCGCGCCCACCACCGGGATCCGCCGGCTGCCGCCCGCCCGTCCGGCGGCCACCAGGTGCTGGAGCCCGCTGTTCTCCGCGGTGTGCCGCAGCAGGGAGCGGATCAGCGCCATGAACAGTGCGGCGCCGACCCCCTTGTCGCAGACGTCGGCGACGACGAAGGCCAGGCGGCGCCCGCGGGAGATCTCGAAGACGTCGTAGAAGTCCCCGGCGACCTGCCGGGCGGGCCGGAACCGGACGTCGATCTCCCAGCCTTCGGGGACCGGCAGCGATTCGGGCAGGAACCCCGCCTGGATCTCCCGGCCGATCTCCAGCTCCTTCTCGTAGCCCATGAGTTCGGCGCGGGCGTCGGCTTCGCGCAGGTTGCGGCCGAGTCCGGCGCGCTCCGAGCAGCTGTGCAGCCGCGCCCCGACGAGGGTGGGCAGGAAGGGCGGTACGAGGTAGTCGTGGCCGAGCCGGACGTGTGCCTCCAGCGCGGCGAACTCCGTCACCGTCCAGACGACCACGATGGGTGCCCCGGCCCAGCGGCGCAGCCGCCGTACCGCGAGGCGCACCGACTCGCCGTCGGCCTCGGCCGGGGCGAGCAGTACGTCGGCGACGGGCAGCCCGTCCAGCGGGCCGCTGCGCAGCTCGCTCAGGGTGCGGGCGACGAGTTCCGCGTCCATCGACCGCAGCGCGTCGAGCAGTTCGAGCGGCGGCGGCGGGTACTCGTCGAGGATGATCACGGTCGTGGAGGGCATGGGTCCGTCCCCTCGGCGTTCACAGTCAGCGTGCTGATGTTGCGGCCGTCCCTGCGGACGTAGCTGAATTCGTCCACGCTGGTCAGCGCCAGGTGGATGCCGAGTCCGCCGACCCTGCGCCGCTCGGGCGGAGTACCGGGGGCGGGGGGCAGACGGCCTGCGACGGGGTCGAAGGCCGGCGCGGAGTCCGCTATGGAGATCTGCACCCGGCCGGGACCGGAGCGGCCGCGGACGGTGATCCGCCCGCCGCCGCCCCGGTACCCGTGCATCACGATGTTGGTGGCCAGTTCGTCCACGGCCAGCCGGATCCGGTACGTGGGGCCCTTGCCCAGGCCCGCCCGGCCGGCCAGCCGCAGGACGAACGTGGCGATGTCGCCCAGTGCCCCCAGCGTGGCGGGCACCTCCAGTTCGGCGGGCGTCCTCGCCAGTTCGACCATCTCACTCATGCGATTCACTCATCGGAGAGCACGATGCTGCGGTCCAGCCCGGCCGTCCGGATGGTCCGGGACACGGGCTCGATCGCGCCGACCACCTTGATGGTCACGTGGTTCGCCACCTTCTGCTGGGCGAAGACCAGGGACCGCAGTCCGGCGCTGGCCATGTAGCCGACACCGGCCATCCTGATCTCGACCGTGCCGGTGCCGTGCCCGGCGGCCTTCTCGATGGTCTGGTGGAAGTCCGGAGCGGTGTTGGCGTCCAGCTCGCCCGCCAGCTCGATCACGGTGGTGTCGCCCTCGACGCTCAGGGACACGGAAAGCGGCATGTGAGGTCTCCTTCGGCCGTTCGGTTGGGGCGTGCGGTCGGGCAGGTGCTCCTAGAGCTCGGGATCGGGCGTCCGGCCGACCAGGATCACGACCGAGCGCGGACCGATCAGGTACTTGCCGGCGTTGTCCAGCTCGGTCTCACCGCCCGGGGTGCGGATGTCGTGCGGGGCGCCGGCCCCGGTGTCCGCGAACAGGTGCCAGCTGCGCCCGTGCGGCAGCACGGGCAGCTCCAGGTCGTGAGCCTCCCAGTGCGCGTTCATGGCCACGTACACCACGTCGTCGTCACCGGTGCCGCAGCGGGCCACGGCCAGCAGCCGGCTCTCCGCCGACCAGTCGGGCTGCCACGCCCGCTCCCCGTGCCAGCTGATGTCCGGCAGGCCGAGGCTCTCGCGGACCCGCCCGGTGGGGTGGGAGGTGGAGCGCAGTTCGCGGTGGCGTCCGCGGAAGGCGATCATCTCCCGCGTGAACCGGAGCAGTTCGGCGTTGTCGTCGACCTGGTCCCAGTCGAACCAGGACAGCTCGTTGTCCTGGCAGTACGTGTTGTTGTTGCCCTGCTGGGTGCGGGCCACCTCGTCGCCGGCGAGCAGCATCGGGATGCCCTGGCTGGTGAACAGGATGGCCAGGGCGTTCTTCATCTGCCGCAGGCGCAGCGCGTTGACCCCGGGGTCGTCGGTCGGCCCCTCCGCACCGCAGTTCCAGCTGCTGTTGTCGTTGGCCCCGTCGTTGTTGCCCTCGCCGTTCGCCTCGTTGTGCTTGTCGTTGTACGAGACGAGGTCGGCCAGGGTGAAGCCGTCGTGGGCGGTGAGGAAGTTGACCGAGGCGGAGGTGCCGCGGGTCGAGTAGAGGTCGGGCGAGCCGGCGATCCGGGTGGCCAGCTCCCCGGTCACCCCGGGGTCGCCCTTGAGGAAGCTGCGCACGGTGTCGCGGTACTTGCCGTTCCACTCCGCCCAGCGGCCGTACGCCGGGAAGTTGCCGACCTCGTACAGGCCGCCCGCGTCCCAGGCCTCGGCGATGAGCTTGGTGTGCCGCAGGACAGGGTCGTAGGCGAGCATCTCCAGCAGCGGCGGGTTGGGCAGCGGAGTGCCGTCCAGGTCCCGGCCGAGGATGGCCGCGAGGTCGAAGCGGAAGCCGTCGATGTGGTAGTCGGCGACCCAGTGGCGCAGGCAGTCGAGCACGAAGTTGCGCACGACGGGGTGGTTGCAGTTGACCGTGTTGCCCGTGCCGCTGAAGTTGAAGTAGTACCCCTCGGGCGTGAGCATGTAGTACGTGGCGTTGTCGAGCCCCTTGAAGGAGATCGTCGGGCCCTGCTCGTTGCCCTCGGCGGTGTGGTTGAAGACGACGTCGAGGATGACCTCGATGCCGGCCGCGTGCAGGTCCTTGATCAGGGTGCGGAACTCGTCGCCCTGCATCCCGTAGCGGCCGGTGGCCGCGTAGCCGGCCTTGGGCGCGAAGAACGAGACGGTGTTGTAGCCCCAGTAGTCGAAGAGGTGCTCGCCCGTCTCCGGGTTGGAGCGCATGTTGTCGCTCTCGTCGAACTCGAACACCGGGAGCAGCTCGATGCAGTTGACCCCGAGCTCCTTGAGGTACGGGATCTTCTCCCGCAGCCCCGCGAACGTGCCGGGGGCCGTGACCCGGGAGGACGGGTGCCGGGTGAAGCCGCGCACGTGGGTCTCGTACACGACGAGGTCCTCGGCGGGCAGCCGCAGCGGGGTGTCGTCGCCCCAGTCGAAGTCCTGGAGGCAGACGCGCGAGCGGTACTGGTAGCCGCGGCTGCGGTCCGGCTCCACGCCCCACACGTCGCGGCCGGCGATCAGCCGGGCGTACGGGTCGGAGAGGATCTGGCGGGCGTCGAAGCGGTGGCCGGTGACGGGGTCGTACGGGCCGTCGGCCCGGTACCCGTACTCGATGTTCTCGTGGTCGAGGCCGAAGACCGTCATGGCGAAGACGCTGCCGGTGCGGAACTCCTCGGGGAATTCCAGCTCGGCCATCGGCTCGGGCTCTCCGCGCTTGAAGATGACCAGGGTCATGGAGGTCGCCTGGTCGGAGTAGACGGAGAAGCTGACCCCGCCGGGGACCACGTTGGCCCCGAACGGGAACGGTTTGCCGGCGCGGACGCGGTACCCGCCCACTTCGTGGGTCGGGTACGCGTCGACGCGCAGGACCTGCTCGGACCGGGTCTCGGTCATGGTGCGACCACGCCGGCGACGGAGCCGGCCTTCGCCGTCTGCCGGGGCTTGGACCTGGCCTCGGCGGCCGCCGCCTCGCCCGTCTCGAAGAAGTCGAGGAAGCCGGTGGCCGACATGACGAACCGGACTTCCTCGCTCACCCCGTACAGGGTGACCGCGACCCCGGCGTGCTGGGCCTCGCGGTAGACGACGAGCAGGGTGCGCAGGCCCGCGCTGGACACGTACGTGACGGCCGTGAGGTCGATGCGCAGCGGCCGGCCCTCGCGGACCAGCGGCAGCAGGGCCTGCAGCAGCTGTCCGGAGGTCTCACTGTTGATCTCGCCGGTGGCGACGAGGACGGTACCGCCCTTGTTGCGGCGTTCCTTGACGTTCAGAGACATTGCTTTCCCCTCTAGTCGGGGCGCCCCCCGTTGAGCGCTATGAAGTCACCGGGCGCAGCCGGACCTTGACCTTGACCCGCCCCTGGACGTCGGGCAGCCGGACGGTGAGCCCGTCGGCGTCGAAGTCCCGGTACGGCTTCTCGTCGATCTCGACGGCCGCGATCTGCACGGATCCCGCGGGCAGCAGGTCGGGCGAGACGCGCAGCACGCGGTCGGGCAGGTTGGTCGGGTCGGGCTTGAAGTGGAAGTCCATCTCCCGCCCGTTGATGAGCAGGTTGTTGTAGACGGCGGACAGGTAGCAGAGCTCCGCCGAGTGGTACATGGACATCGAGTGGCTGCCCTTGAGCCGCTCCGTGCCGAGCAGGTACGGGGTACCGCTGGCGAGCACGTTGAAGTAGACGGCTCCCTCGTCGTGGTCGAGGAAGAACGTGTTGTAGAAGGCCTGCGCCTGCCGGGCCTCGCGCAGGAAGGCGTCGCCGCCGACGGTGCCGTTCAGGATGAGGTAGGCGAGGATCGCCTGCTCCTGCTGCCACCAGGCCTTGCGGTCGTGCCAGGCGAAACGATACGTCTCCCGCCCGTCCTCGCTGGTGGACTTGACCCGCTCCACGACGTCGTACCAGCCGCCGCGCTGCACGTCGCTGCCGACCGCCGGCATGATCTCGCCGATCTTCTTGGCGAGCTCCTCGTAGGTCGCCTTCGGCTTCAGCGAGTTCATCCGCATCAGGTTCCAGGCGATCTTCAGGTTGTGCCCGACGACCGCGCGGTTCTGCTGCCAGCTGTGCGCGGTGTCGTGCGACCAGTCGCGGAAGAAGCGCTCCTGGACGAAGGGGCTGTTCTTGTAGTCCGGGAACTTGTCCGCGATGGTGTCGAAGGTGTACTCAAGGAAATCGGCGTACTTCTGCTCGCCGGTCGCCAGGTACAGGTTGATCAGGTACGCGGGCGCGTGGTCGCCGACCGAGTTCCAGTTCTTGCGCTCGGCGTTCTCGCCGAGGGACTCGTGGTCCGCGCTGAAGAGGATCGGGTCGATGTGCGAGTAGTAGCCGCCCTGCTCGCGGTCCAGGAAGAACTTGTCGAACAGCCGGATCGTGGCGTCCGCGTCGTTCTTGATCCGGACGTCACCGGTGACGCGGTAGGTCTGGATCGGGCCGGCCAGCGCGTAGATCTGCTCGTACATCGGGATCGCGTCGTAGTCGTCGGAGAACTCCGAGGTGAACAGCTTGCGCTCACTGTCCCCGTCGACGCTGATGCCGTGGTACCAGAAGACCACGTCCTCCTCGCTGTCCACGACCCGCATGTGCTTGCGCAGGTACTCGGTGCCGCGCTCGGCGACCTCCAGGTACTCGTCCTTGCCGGTCAGCAGGTAGGCCGAGGCCATGCCGTAGACCAGCCGGGAGATCGTGTCGGTCTCCTGGACGTGGCTGGCGGTCTTGTCGCCGCCGAGCCGGATCTCGGTGCGGTACTCCGAGAAGTCCACCGGGCCCTCGCCGAACTGCGCCCGCTTGTAGAAGTCGGCCAGCGACTCGATCTGCTTGACCCACCAGCTGGGCTCCTCGAACCGGTAGTCCTCGGCGCCGCGGCCCAGGAACACCAGGCGCTTGGCGTCGAAACGCCCGCCGTGTTCCGGGTAGTGCACGCCGTAGACGAAGAGGAACCGGCCCGGCGAGAGCATCTCGTCGATGTGCCCGGAGGCGTCGATGTACGGCTCGTCCAGGTTGCGGACCAGCTCGGCGCTCGGGTCCCCGGCGAGGGAGACGTCGAACTCGCGGCCGTCCGAGGTCTTCAGCCGCAGCAGGCGGGACCCGGAGTCGAAGCGGCCGACGTAGCCCGCGATGGTGTCGGAGAAGGAGAAGCTCACGGCGTCCGCCATGTCATGCACCGTCCTTGTCGTGTGAGCGGTCGTCCTCGAATCCCTGGCTGACCTCGACGATCACCCCGTCGGGATCGCGGACCCACACGGTCCGCCAGCCGCAGATGAAGTCGTCGAAGTCCAGCGGCCCCAGGGTCACTTCGGCCGCGTCGCCCAGCTCGGCCAGGAACGCGTCCACGCTGTCGGTCTGGAAGGCCAGGTGGCGCATCCGGCCGGGAGCCTGCGGCCCGTCGTCCTGCCCCGGCCGGGCCGCGGCGGTACCGGCCGCGAAGAGCTCCAGGTACGCGTCCCCCTTGCGCAGGAACACGATCTGCGACTCCCCGAGGTCGACGACCCGGGCCCGGGAGAAGCCGAAGTACCGGGTGTAGAACTCCTCGGTCGTCTTCTGGTCCGTGCAGTTCAGGCCCACGTGCGACCAGACCATCACGCGCTCTCCGGCGCCGGCCATCAGCCGGCCCCCCGGCCCCGCCCCGCCGCGACCAGCTCGATGATCCGCCGGGCGAAGAGGTGGTGGTGGGCTCCGGTGCGCCCGGTGACCAGGTCGCCGTCGACCACCACGTCCTCGTTGACGTACTCGGCCCCCATGTTGCGGACGTCACCGATGAGGTTGTTGTGGCAGACCACCTTGCGGCCCCGGATCTTGTCCGGGATCGAGGAGGCCAGCCACATGCCGTGGCAGATGATCCCCTTGAGGACCGTCGGCTCCTCGAAGGCCCGGCGCAGCAGCTCCGTGGCCGGTGCGAGGACGTCCACGTCCTCGGTGTAGCGCAGCCGGTCGGCCACCATGCCCGAGGGCACGATGATCGCGGCGTACCGGCGCAGCTCCTCGTCGCTCAGCCCTTCCAGGGACCGGTCCGCGGTGAACGGCGCCCGGTACTCGTGCCCGGAGAAGGTGATGGAGTCGTTGCCCCACAGCCGGGTCAGGAAGTCGACCTCGGCGCCCTCCTCGGCGAAGCGGTGCCGGTAGTAGAAGATCTCCGGCTCGTAGAAGTCGCTCTCGACGAGGACCGCGATCCGGGTCCCGCTCAGCGCACCCTCGCGCAGTACGGCGTCAGGCACGGGAGGTCCCCCTCAGGAAGTCCGCCGCGCGCTCGGCGATCATCGCGATGGCGGTGTGGCAGTTGCCCGACGGGACGGCGGGCATCACGCTCGCGTCGACGACCCGCAGGTTGCGTACGCCGTGCACCCGCAGCTCGGGGTCGACGACCGCGAGGTCGTCGATGCCCATGCGGCAGGAGCCGGCCTGGTGGTGGTAGCTCTCCGACTTCTGCTTCGCGAAGGTCCGCAGGTCCTCGTCGGAGACGAAGCCGGGACCGGGCTGGAGCTCCTGCTTGTACCAGGGCGAGAAGGCCGAGGTCGCGAAGATCTCCCGGGCCAGCTTGATGCCCTGCACCATCCGCTCCAGGTCCCACCGGTCGCCCAGGTAGTTGGGGTTGATCAGCGGGTGGGCCAGCGGGTCGGCGCTGGCGAGCCTGATCCAGCCGCGCGAGACGGGCCGTACGACGCCGGGCAGGATGCTCACCGTGTTCGGGTGGTCCTTGCCGACGATCACGTCGAACGGCACGTGGACGAAGGCGATCTGCAGGTCGGGCGCGGGAAGACCGGGCTGTGACGAGAGGAACAGAGCGCTCTCCGACAGGTTCTGCGCCGGGGGCGGGAGTTCCTGGGTGACCTCGGCCATCAGCCCGGTCAGTACGTGGTTGTGGAAGTTCTCGCCGACCCCGGGCAGGGCCGCGACCGTCTCGATGCCGTGCTCGCGCAGCTGCTCGGGGTTGCCGATGCCGGAGAGCAGCAGCAGCTTCGGGGACTCGATCGCCCCGGCCGCCACGATCACCTCGCGGCGGGCCCGTACGGAGTGCGGCCCGGGCGCGGCGCCCGCGCTGTGGCCGTCGCGCACGGTCCGGCCGGGGAACTCTGCGGGCGGCGCCGACTGCACGTACTCCACGCCCGTGCAGGTGTCGCCGTCGAACAGCAGCCGGGTGCTCTGCGCGCTGGTGCGCAGCGTCAGGTTGGGGCGGTCCAGGGCCGGCTCCAGATAGGCGGCCAGCGTGCCCTGGCGGCGGCCGTCGGCGACGTCGATGTGGTGCCAGCCGGCGCCGAAGAGGCCGCGCCGGGGCCCGTCGGTGTTGAAGTCGGCGATCTCCTGGTGGCCGAGCTCGACCGCCGCGTCGATGAAGGCGCGCGAGACCGGGTTGGGGCCGTGCAGGCCGGCGTTGGTGATGCGCTGCGGGCCGCGGGTGCCGGTGGTGGCCGCGGTGGCGTCCTCCTGGCCCTCCAGGAGCGCGAAGTACGGCAGGACGTCCTCGTACGCCCAGCCGGCGGCGCCCTGGTAGGCCCAGTTGTCGAAGTCCGAGGCGTGGCCCCGGATGTGCATCATGATGTACAGGTTGCTGCTGCCGCCGGGGGCCTTGCCGCGCGGTTCGTACGTGCGGCGGCCGTCGAGCCCGGGCTGCGGGACGCTGGTGTAGCCCCAGTCGACGGGCCCGCCCAGCAGCTTGTACCAGGAGGACGGGTCGTCCACCTCGGGCGGGATGCGGTTGCCGCCCGCCTCCAGGACCAGGACGGAGACGTCCGGGTCCGCGGAGAGCCGGTTCGCGAGGACGCTGCCCGCGGTGCCGGATCCCACGATGACGTAGTCGTACTCTTCTCTCTCGCTGATCGCCACGTCCCGGCCCCCCTCAGCCCTGGCCCAGCACCTGGAAGGGGACGGTGTCGTGGTAGTTCGCCATGTAGGCGATCTTTCCGTCCACGATCCGGAAGAAGTTCATGACCTCGGCCTCGATCGCCTCGCCGGAGGCGCTGACGGCGCTGAGGTGGGAGACGGCCGCGGCCTTCTCCCCGTCGACGAGGAAGTGCACGGGCTCGTTCCGGAAGACCCGGTACATCGTGCCCATGCCCTTCATCATCGAGCGCAGGACCTCCAGGCCCTCGATGTGGCCGGCGAGCTGCTCGTCCATGACCTGGTCGTCGGCGAACAGGTCGCACCAGCGGTCCCAGTCCCCGGCGTTGGCGTACTCGTAGTACTTCTCAAGGATCCGTCGTGCGTCCACAGCGCTCATCGCGCTCCTCCCCCTATCGGTCCCGGCGGGTTCCGTCCGGCGCGAACGGCGCCCAGAACTGGCTGAAGGCGGTCGCCGAGTCCCCGAAGAGCCCGTCGCGGCCCTCGATGATCCGGCCGTTCCGCCACCGCATGAAGTGGAAGACCGGGTAGTCCATCCGCTCGTACGGGGACCCGCTCGCCGCGTCCGCGCCGTCCCGCACGGCGACGTTGCGGCACACGTCGGCGCTGCAGTCCTCACCGACGAGGACGGACTGGATGTCCATCCGGAAGGTGCCGCCCGTGAGCTTGTGCGTCCGGCCCATCAGCTCCAGGAAGGCGTCCAGGCTCTCGTACCAGCCGGCCAGCGGGTGGTTGCCCGGCACCAGCCAGCGCAGGTCCTCGGAGTAGTACTCCAGGATGCGGGCCCGGTCGCCGGACCCGAGGGCGGCGTAGGCCGCCTCGACCCGCTCCCGTGTCACTTCGGTCATCGTCGCTTCTCCTTCGCCGGCGCTCAGAGCGAGGCGGAACCGGGCATCGGAGCCAGGTCGTTGACGGTGTACTGCTTGATCAGCGGTCCGTCGGGACCGGCCACGACCGTCCAGGTCTGGTCGGCGTCGAAGCCGATCCACTGGCTGCGGGCGGCCGGCGGGTCCCAGATCTTGGCCTGCCAGTTGACGAGGACCCGGACGATCGCCCGGTCGCCCTCGATGACGGGCTCCACCTTGGTGACGGTGTGGACCTCGTCGAAGAAGCGGTTCGTGACGGCCGTGTACCAGCGGCCGAAGCCCTGGTGTCCGAGGAAGGTGTCCTCGGGGACCTTGAGCTCCAGGTCCTCGGTGATGAGGGCGAGCACCTGGTCCTGCGGCAGGTGCTGGTCCAGGGCCACGTACCAGTTCTCCGCGAAGGTGCGGATCGCGTCCTCGGTCAGCCGCTCGGCGGGCATGCGGTCTCCTCCTGTCCGTGGTGGTGTGCGGTGCAGTGCGGTGCGGTGCGTCAGATCTGTACGTCGACGAGGAACGGTCCGGGGTGCTCCAGCATCCGGGCCACGGCGGCGACCGCCTCGTCCGGCTTCTCCACCCGCGTCCCCTCGGCGCCGAGCGCCCGCGCCAGCCCGGCGAAGTCGATCTCGGGGTGGGAGAGGTCGAAGGACCCCGGGAAGCCGTGCTGCGGGATGTCCCGCTCCCGCCAGTACTGGGCGATGTTGTCGTCCAGCAGCCGGTACTTGCGGTTGTTGCAGACCACGAACTTGGCGTCGATGCCGTGCCGGACCGCGGTCCACAGCGCCTGGTACGTGTACATCGACCCGCCGTCCCCCGCGAAGCCGACGACGAGCCGGTCCGGACGGGCCAGCTTGGCCCCGACCGCCCCCGGGAAGCCCACGCCGAGCGAACCGCCCCGGGTCAGGTGGTAGTCCCCGGGGTGCTCGGGCGGCAGGTACCGGGTGACCAGCGGCGAGGTGGTCAGCGCCTCGTCGAAGACGATCAGGTCCCCGCCGGTCCGCTCGGCCAGGGTCCGCAGGAAGACGGCCATCGGCGAACCGTCCTGGTCGGCCGCGCCGGACCGGGCGGACAGCGCCCGCTCCCGGGTGCGGGCGTCGAGCCGGGCGGCCGCGGCCGCCCGCCGCGGCGGGGTCAGCAGCCGTTGGAGTTGGGGGGGCTGGGGTGGCTG
>NZ_JBHYVA010000036.1:0-25922 GCF_042750055.1 Streptomyces sp. NPDC059456 | reverse complement strand
GTGGTGTGGGGGGGGGGGGCCCCCCCGGCGGCCCGTGGGGGGCGACACTCCGGGGTGCTTTGCCCCCCCGGCCGCGGCCGCGCGGACCCGCCGCGGACCGGTGACCATGAAGCTTCTTATGTTCCTTTTGTCCGACTAGCTGCATAGCAGCGCATCCTGGCACCCGCCCCGCCCGCTTCCCGGACGACACCGCGCGCCGCGCTGCCACGTTCCTCCGACCGGCCCACACGCACCGCCGCCGGAAAACGGACCCGACAATGGAGGCGTGACCCCCGAAGACTTCGCCGCGCTCCTCACCCCCGAGGGCCGCGCCCTCCTCGACTCGCTCCGCGACCACGACCCGGCCCGGGAAATCGCCGTCGCCACCCGGCTGCGCCGCGAGCACCCCGCCGCCCTGGTCTCCGCCGCGCTCGGGCAGGCCCGGCTGCGGCAGCGCGCGGTGGCGAAATTCGGTGCCGAGGACGCGTTCCGGATGTACTTCACGCCCGGCGGCGGCGAGATGGCCACCCGCGCCCCGGTGGCCTCGTACCGCGCGGGGCGGCTCGCGGCCCTCGGCGTGCGCAGCGTCGCGGACCTCTGCTGCGGCATCGGCGGGGACGCCCTGGCCCTGGCCCGGCTCGGCATCCGGGTCCTGGCCGTGGACCGCGACCCGCTGACCGTCGCCGTCGCCCGCGCCAACGCCGAGGCGCTGGGGCTGGCGGAGCTCATCGAGGTCCGCGAGGCGGATGTGGCCGACGTGGACACCTCCGGGTACGACGCCGTCTTCCTCGACCCCGCCCGCCGCGGCGGCCGCGGCCGGATCTTCGACCCGGAGAGCTACTCGCCGCCGCTGTCCTGGGCCGTGGAGGCCGCCCGTACGGCCGGGTACGCCGCCGTCAAGATCGCCCCCGGGGTCCCGCACGAGGCCGTGCCGCCGGAGGCCGAGGCCGAGTGGATCTCGGACCAGGGGGACGTGAAGGAGGCCGTGCTGTGGTTCGGGACCGCGCCCGGCACCGTGCGCGCCACCCTGCTGCCCGGACCGCGGACCCTGCACACCGCCGATCCGCTGCCCGATCCCGCGGCCGGGCCGGTCGGCCGCTACCTCTACGAGCCCGACGGAGCCGTGATCCGCGCCCACCTCGTCGCCGAGGTCGCCGAGCAGCTGTCCGGCCGGCTCATCGACCCGACCATCGCGTACATCACCTCCGACGAGCTGCGCGCGACGCCGTACGCCACCGCGTACGAGATCACCGACGTGCTGCCGTTCGGGCTGAAGAAGCTCAAGGCGCTGCTGCGCGAGCGCGAGGTGGGCATCCTGACCGTCAAGAAGCGCGGTTCCGCCATCGAGCCCGAGGAGCTGCGCAAGAAGGTCAAGCCGCAGGGGCCGCATGCGGCGACCGTGTTCCTGACCCGGGTCGCGGGCGCCCCGTCGATGCTGATCGGCTCGCCCGTCAGCGCACCGTAGGGCCGCCGCGGAAGGCGCGCACCGCCCACCGGTAGTGCGCGCCGGCCTTGCCGAGGCCCAGCAGGCCGGTGATCCACAGGATCATGCCGAGTCCCATGTAGTACGTGACCTCGCCGTACGTGGTCATGCCCGGGCGGGCCGACGCCGCGGACCCGAAGGTCACGTACAGCCCGAACGCGCCCACCGCGAAGGAGGCCAGCAGCCAGGTCAGGCTCCGGCCGGGGGCGCGCACGCGGGCGTCGGCGGCCGGGTCGCGGTCGGACTCGGCCCAGGCGCACAGCAGCCCGCGCACCAGCCGGTCGCGCTTGGCGCCCCGGGCGAACCAGAACCCGGCCGGGACGAGCACGCCCGCGCCGAGCAGGGCGAAGATCAGGCCGAAGACGTACGCGAACGGGTCGCCCGGCGTCTCGAAGGACATCAGGGCCATGCCGACGAAGGACCAGCCGAGCGCGAAGACCGCGGCGACGGCCCACAGCAGCAGCAACCGCCCCAGGCCCAGGCTGCGCCGGCCGAGGTCGTCCAGGAAGCGCGCCCGGTCGGCCCGTACAGCGTTCTCGTCCAGCCAGGCGCGCACGTCGGCTGGGGGCGGCGGGGGCGGCAGGTCGCGGCGAGACATGCACATGACGATATCCGCACGTGGCCACAGGCCCGCTCCGGAGGTGCTGGAGCGGGCCTCGTGCGTCAACTCCCGATGGTCTCCACGGACTCGAACCGCCAGCGGTGCACCGGCCGGGTGATCAGGTCGGCGGCGGGCTCGGGGAGTTCGGGCAGTTCGGCCGCCACGCCCTCGGCCGCCTCCCACCACGTGACGACCAGCACCCGGTCCTGCGGGGCCCGCAGCAGTTCGCGGCGCACGGGCTCGCGCGCCAGCACCTGCGAACGGGCCCACTCCAGCAGTTCGTTGCCCCGGCCCTCGGCGGCCCGGGCCTCCCACATCAGCGCGACGGTGCTCATCAGTACAGGTTGTCCTTGCTCAACTCGTGCACGTGGTCGTGGTCGTGACCGTGTGCGTGCCCGTGGCCGTGTGCGGTGCCCGGCACGTGCGGGTCCGTCACCGGCAGCGAGGAGTCCGCCGACAGGTCCCAGTCCGAGGCCGGCCGGTTCCGCTTGACCATCTCGGCGCCCAGCGCCGCGACCATCGCGCCGTTGTCCGTGCACAGCTTCGGCCGCGGCACCCGCAGGATGATCCCCGCGGCGTCGCACCGCTCCTGCGCCAGCGAGCGCAGCCGGGAGTTGGCCGCCACACCGCCGCCGATCATCAGGTGGTCGACGCCCTCGTCCTTGCACGCGCGGATCGCCTTGCGGGTCAGCACGTCCACCACGGCCTCCTGGAAGGACGCCGCGACATCGCGTACCGGCACCTCCTCGCCCGCGTTCCGCTTCGCCTCGATCCAGCGGGCGACGGCCGTCTTGAGGCCGGAGAAGGAGAAGTCGTACGCCGCGTCGCGCGGCCCCGTCAGCCCGCGCGGGAAGTTGATCGCCTTCGGGTCGCCCTCGCGCGCGAGCCGGTCGATGACCGGGCCGCCGGGGAAGCCCAGCTGGAGCACGCGCGCGATCTTGTCGAAGGCCTCGCCCGCCGCGTCGTCGATGGTCGCGCCGAGCGGCCGTACGTCGGAGGTGATGTCCGGGGCGAGCAGCAGCGAGGAGTGTCCGCCGGACACCAGCAGCGCCATGGTCGGCTCCGGCAGCGGGCCGTGTTCCAGCTGGTCCACGCAGATGTGGGAGGCCAGGTGGTTGACCCCGTACAGCGGCTTGCCGAGGGCGTACGCGTACGCCTTGGCCGCCGAGACGCCCACCAGCAGGGCCCCCGCGAGGCCGGGGCCCGCCGTGACGGCGATGCCGTCGAGGTCGCGGGCGCTGACGCCGGCCTCCTTGAGGGCGCGGTCGATGGTGGGGACCATCGCCTCCAGGTGCGCGCGGGAGGCGACCTCGGGCACGACGCCGCCGAAGCGCGCGTGCTCGTCGACGCTGGAGGCGATCGCGTCCGCCAGCAGGGTCGTGCCGCGGACCACGCCGACGCCGGTCTCGTCGCAGGAGGTCTCGATGCCGAGGACGAGGGGTTCGTCAGCCATGGGTCTCACCTTGTACGGGTCCGTCTGCGGTGACGGAGCTAGCGGGATCGGAAAGGCGCATCACGAGCGCGTCGACGTTGCCGGGCTGGTAGTAGCCCCGCCGGAAGCCGATCGGCTCGAAGCCGAAGCGCTCGTAGAGCTTCTGGGCACGGGTGTTGTCCACCCGGACCTCCAGGAGCACCTCGGCGCACTCGAAGGCGGTGGCGGCGCGCAGCAGGTCGGTCAGGAGCCGGGCGCCGAGCCCGGTCCCCCACTGGTCGCGCGCGGCCGCGATGGTCTGTACGTCGGCCAGGTCGCCGGCGGCGGCCAGCCCGGCGTAGCCGACGACACGGCCGCTGCCGGGGTCCTCGGCGACGACGTAGCGGCGGGTGGCGTGCGGGCCGCGGGCGTGGGCGAGCTCGGACCAGAACATGCCCGCGGACCAGGCGTCCTCGGGGAACAGCTCGTGCTCCAGTGCCAGCACGGGCTCGATGTCCCACCAGCGCATCTCGCGGAGCACTGCGGTCGCCGGGGTCACTGCGGGGTGACCACCTTGTAGTTCTTGGGCACCTGCGCGTCGGGCCGGCGCAGGTAGAGCGGCGTCGGGGGCAGGAACTCCTGTCCGGCCGCGAGCCGTTCCACGGCCAGGGAGGCCAGGGCGGCGGCGCTCTGGTGCTCGGGGGCCCGCGCGTCGGTGAAGACGTCCGGGTACAGGAGCGCGCCCTGGCCCACGGCGGGCAGGCCGGCGACCTGCTCGGCGATGTCGGCCGGGCGGTCCACGGCGGGCTCGCCGACCCGCGTGCGCGGGTCCTCGTACCGGGCCCAGTAGACCTCCTTGCGCCGCGCGTCGGTGGCTACGGTGAAGGGGCCCTCGATCCCGGCGGCTTCCGCGGCGTACGCGAGGCCGTCGAGGGTGCACAGGCCGTGCACGGGGATGCCGAGCACCGTGGCGAAGGTGGAGGCGGTGACGAGGCCGACGCGCAGCCCGGTGTAGGGGCCGGGGCCGACGCCGACGACGATGCCGGTGAGGGCGTCGAGCGTGAGCCCGGCCCCGGCCAGGACCTTGTCGACGGAGGGCAGCAGCAGCTCCCCGTGGCGGCGGGCGTCGACCTGGTTCGACTCGGCGAGGACGGACTCGCCGTCGTGCAGGGCGACGGTGACGGCGGGCGTGGCGGTATCTACAGCGAGCAAGAGCACGCGAACAGCCTACGACTCCGGGGGCCCGGGCCCTCGCGGCCGGTCACGGGGCAGCCCGGCTGCTACCTTCGACCCAGGTATCGGCCGGGGTCCGGGCCGGGGCAGACTGCCCGGGCGGCGCTCCGGTACCGGGGAAGCACGGGAGAGGTGGAGCAAGGTGGCACGCAGCAGCTCGGGAATCGTGGCCGGGCTCACCGTGGCGGCGCTCGCCGTCGTCGGCTTCCTCGGGTACCAGGCCTCCGCGTCCGCGCCCGCGCACCCCGCCAAGGCGGCCCCGCCGGTGGCGGCCCCCTCCCCCGTCCCGTCCGCGCACGCGGGCGAGGAGACGAAGCCGGTGGCGGTGCCGAACGCGTCGGGCACCGGCTCGCGGGTCGTCTACTCGGTCAGCCTGAAGCGCGTGTGGCTGGTCGGCGAGGGCGGGCAGGAGCCGAAGTCGTTCGCGGTCAAGCCGAGCACGGCGCACCCGAAGCCGGGCACGTACCTGGTGAACTCGCGCTCGGGCGCGGTCACCGGCTCGGACGGGGTGCCGATCGAGCACGTCGTGCGGTTCGCCACCGCGGACGGTGTGGTGGTCGGGTTCAGCGCCCGGGTGGACGGCGAGATGCCCGAGCCCGACGCGAACAAGAAGACCGGCGGCATCCGCATGACGCGGACCGACGGCGATGCGATGTGGGCCTTCGCGACGATCAACTCGAAGGTCGTCGTCGTCCCCTGACCCCGTGGCGCGCCGCCGGTCGGCGCCCCTCCGCGGATTCACCCGTACGGACTACGGCACGTCCGGGCCCTCAGGCCGCCTCGCACTCCGGGGCGGCCTGTTCGCGTCCGTCGGGCCCGGGGGCCCGGGAGGCGGCCGGGACGTGTTCGCGTGCGGGCGGTGTCGAGACGGCGGTGGCAGCGGCGCCCGCTGCGAGCAGCGCCCCCACGGACACCACGGACGGGCGGGGGTGGCGCTGCACTCCTGCTGCGGACATGGCTGCCTCCTGGCTCGGGCCGGCCCGTACTTAGGTAGGCCTAACCTGCCCTCTGTACCATGTGACCACGCGCGACTCCATCGGCGCAATATCTTGCCGACGAGTTGTCGGTACGTTTTCCGCGGCCCGCCCGCGCCGCGTCCGCAGCTCCCCGCGGTACCCCTGGCGGTACGCGTCGCATACCGCCCCGCTGCTAGCGCGCCGGAGACGCCGAGAGCGCCGCCAGGGCGTCCGGCGCCGACCAGCGTGCCCCGATCCCGCGCACGGAGACCTCCCGTACGTCGTCCAGGACCTCCTCGTGGCCGACCGCCCGCGCGATCACCACGTGCAGCCGGTCGTCGGAGAGCTCCTCGACCTTGCCGTCGCCCCATTCCACGACGACCACGGACTCGGGCAGCGAGACGTCGAGGTCCAGGTCCTCCATCTCGTCCAGCCCGCCGCCGAGCCGGTACGCGTCCACGTGCACGAGGGCCGGCCCGCCGCGCAGCGAGGGGTGGACCCGGGCGATCACGAAGGTCGGCGAGGTCACGGCGCCCCGTACGCCCAGCCCCTCGCCCAGGCCCCGGGTCAGCGTGGTCTTGCCCGCGCCGAGCTCCCCGGTCAGCAGCACGAGGTCGCCGGGGCGGAGCAGGCCGGCGAGGGTGCGGCCCAGCTCCTGCATGGCCTCGGGCGAGTCGACGGTGATGCGCGCCTCGGCGTCGGCCGGCTCAGTTGCCTGCCGCGGTGCCTGACGGTGTGGTGCTCGCGGCGCTTCCAGCGGTACTTCTTCCATGCCCGCCAACGTTAGTCGCTGCGGGCACCGCACCGGTGCGCGCCAGCAGCTCGGTCAGCAGGGCGGTCACCGTGTCGGGGTACTCCAGCATCATCAGGTGCCCGGCCGATTCGAGGACCACGAGCTCGGCGGCCGGCAGCGCGTCCTTGATGGCCTGGCTGTGCGCGGCCGGGGTGACCATGTCACGGTCGCCGCCGATGACGGTGACGGGGATGTCGGCGAACCGCTGGAGGGCGGCGCTCTTGTCGTGGATCTGGAAGGCCGGGTAGAACTCGGCGACCACGTCGATCGGGGTGGCTTCGATGAGCCGCTCGGCGAACCGGGCGACGCCCGGGTCGACCTCGCGGGGGGCGCCGAACGAGTACATCTTGATCATGCCGGCGAACAGGTCGGCTGTGGCCCGGCGGCCCTTCTCCACGAGTTCCACCTGCGAGCCGAGCGCCTTGAGCACGGGCGGCAGGATCCGGCGGACGGCCCCCATGCCGACCGAGGGCAGCCCGTACGTGACCTGGTCGAGGTGCCCGCTGGAGGTGCCGACCAGGGCGACGCCGATCACCCGGTCGCGGATCAGCTCGGGGAACTGCTCGGCCAGCGCCATGATGGTCATGCCGCCCATCGAGTGGCCGACCAGGACCAGCGGGCCCTCGGGCGCGGCGGCGTCGATGACGGCCTTCAGGTCGCGGCCGAGCTGGTCGATGGTCACGCGCTCGCCGTCGGCCTGGGCGAATCCGCGTGCGCTGCGGCCGTGGCTGCGCTGGTCCCAGTACACGGAGCGGGCCAGTCCGCGCAGGGCGGCGCGCTGGAAGTGCCAGGAGTCCTGGGCGAGGCAGTAGCCGTGGCAGAACACGACGGTCGGCGCGGCCGGGTCCTTGCGGCGCAGCCGGGCCCGCTTCTTCGGGCCCTCGGGCGGCTCGTCGACCTCGTAGTAGAGCTCGGTGCCGTCCTCGGCGTAGCAGGCGCCCGCGGTCCCGCGCAGCGAGCCGTAGTCCCCGGTGGCGTCGAGCGCGAGGCGCGCCTTGCGGCGCATGCCGCGCCCCACGGTGATCCGTTCGACCGCGACGCCGGCGGCCGCTCCTGCGGCTATCACGCCGATCGCGGCGCCGGCCCAGCCGGCTTTGCGCCAGTTCTCGCTCACGCCGTCCTCACTCAGCCCTCAGCCGCCCAGGTAGACCCGGGGAACGCGCGCCCCGATACGGGTGACGATCTCATAGGCGATGGTGTGTGCCGCTTGAGCCCAGTCCTCGGCGGTGGGCTCGCCGTGTTCGCCGGGGCCGAAGAGGACGGCCTCGTCGCCGGCCCGTACCAGGTCAGCGCCGAGGTCGACGACGAACTGGTCCATGGCGACCCGGCCGGCGACGCGGCGGACCTTGCCCCCGACGGAGACCGGGCCGCGGCCGGAGGCGTGCCGGGGGATGCCGTCGGCGTACCCGGCGGGGATGAGGGCGAGGTTCGTCTCGGCCTCGGTGACGTAGTGGTGCCCGTAGCTCACCCCGTGGCCCGGGGGCACGGTCTTGACCAGGGCGACGGACGCCTTGAGGGTCATCGCGGGCCGCAGGCCCAGCTCTTCGGAGGTGCCGAGCTCGGGGGCCGGGGACACGCCGTAGACGGCGAGGCCGCAGCGTACGAGGTCGTAGTGGCTCTCGGGCAGGGTCAGCGTCGCGGGCGAGTTGGCGATGTGCCGGACCTCGGGCTCCACGCCCTCCTTCTCCGCGTACGCCAGCATGTCGCGGAAGGCGGCCAGCTGGAGCGGGACGGAGGGATGGCCCGGCTCGTCGGCGCAGGCGAAGTGGGACCAGAGACCGGTGATCCGGACCGTGCCCTCGGCCTGGGCGGCGACGGCCGCGCCGACGAGCTCGGCCCAGTCGGCGGGCTGGCAGCCGGCCCGGCCGAGGCCGGTGTCGGCCTTGAGCTGGATCCTGGCCGGGCGGCCGGCCGCGTGCGCGGCCTTGCGGACCTCGTCCAGGGCCCACGTCGCGCTGACGGAGATGTCCAGGTCGGCCTCGACGGCCGCCTGCCAGGGCCCGCCGGGGGTCCACAGCCAGCACATGATCCGCCCGCCGATCCCGGCGGCGCGCAGGGCGAGCGCCTCTTCGGGGGTGGCGGTTCCGAGCCAGGTGGCACCGGCGTCCCGGGCCGCGCGGGCACAGGGGACCGCACCGTGGCCATAGCCGTCCGCCTTGACGACGGCCATCAGCTCGGCACGGGGCGCCCGCGCGCGCAGTGCGCGTACGTTCGCCCGTACGGCGTCAAGATCGATCTCGGCGTACACGCGCGTCGGTGTCTCGTTCATCGCCCCCAGTCTCTCAGAGCCCGGCCGCGTGGCCTGCGCGACCGTCGTCCACACGGGGCATACCGTCTCATTTCACCCCTGATGGCATATCAACGTCACCTCAGGGTCGGCGGATACCGCGCCACGCCTCCGGCAGGGACTCCGCGATCTGCTGGGCGAGCAGCGGGGCCCCGGCAGCCGCCCGGCGCCCCGCCAGACCGTGCAGGTACGCCGCGACCGAGGCGGCGTCGAGCGCCGGCAGCCCGGCGGCCAGCAGGGAGCCCGCCAGGCCCGACAGGACGTCACCACTGCCCGCCGTCGCCAGCCACGGAGTTCCCGTCGGGTTGACCCGGACGGGGCCGCCGCCGTGCGACACCAGCGTCGTCGAGCCCTTCAGCAGGGCCGTCGCCCCGTACTGCGCCGCCAGGGACCGTACGGACGACAGCCGGGCCGACTCCACCGACTCCCGGTCCACGCCCAACAGCGCCGCCGCCTCCCCCGCGTGCGGGGTGAGCAGGGTCCCGGCCGGCCGGGACCGCAGCACCCGCGGGTCCAGCCCGCGCAGCCCGTCCGCGTCCACCAGCACCGGCACCGGGTCCGCCAGGGCCCGCGCGACCTCCGCCGCCCGGCCCTCACCCAGCCCCGGACCGACCACCCACGCCTGCACCCGGCCCCGCCCGATCAGCGTCTCGGGGTACCGCGCCAGCACCGCGTCCGCCGCCGGCCCGACGTAGCGCACCGCCCCGGCGCCGCCGCGCAGCGCCCCCGCGACGGCGAGCACCGCCGCGCCCGGGTACTGCACCGAGCCGGCGACGATGCCGACCACGCCCCTCCGGTACTTGTCGCTCGACGCCCCCGGCTCCGGCAGCAGGGCCGCGACGTCGGCGTGCTGCAGCGCCTCCGCGTCCGGCTCCGGCAGCGACAGGCCGATGTCCACCAGCCGCAGCGCGCCCGTGCGCGAGGCCCCCGGGTCGATCAGCAGCCCCGGCTTGTACGCCCCGAACGTCACCGTGACGTCGGCCCGGACCGCGGCCCCGGCCACCTCGCCGGTGTCGGCGTCGACCCCGCTCGGCAGGTCCACCGCGACGACCACCGCGCCGGCCGGGATCCGCTCCACCAGCGCCGCCGCGGCCGGCCGCAGCCCGCCGCGCCCGCCGATGCCGACGAGCCCGTCCAGCACGAGGTCGGCCCGGCCGGGAACGTCCTGCTCCACGCGGCCCCCGGCGGCCAGCAGCGCCCGCAGCCCGCCCGCGTGCACCCGCTCCGGATCCATCGGCACCGCCGTCACCGCGGCCCCGCGCCGGGCCAGCCGGGCACCCGCGTACAGCGCGTCGCCGCCGTTGTCCCCGGGCCCCACGAGCAGTACCACGCGCGCCCCGTACACCCGGCGCAGCAGCCCCGCGCAGACGGCGGCCAGCCCGGCCGCCGCCCGCTGCATCAGGGCGCCCTGCGGCAGCCGGGCCATCAGCTCCCGCTCGGCGGCCCGTACGGTCTCCACGCTGTAAGCAGTACGCATGGCACCAGCCTGCCCGAAAACCCCGCGGAGGCGGCCTATCCCTCGGCGATCACCACGGCCGACGCGATGCCCGCGTCGTGGCTCAGCGAGACGTGCCAGGACTTCACGCCCAGCGCCTGCGCCCTGGCCGCGACCGTCCCCGACACCCGCACCCGCGGCTGCCCGGTCTCCTCGACGTACACCTCGGCGTCGGTCCACAGCATGCCGCCGGGCGCGCCCAGCGCCTTGGCGAGGGCCTCCTTGGCCGCGAACCGGGCGGCGAGCGAGGCGGTCCCGCGCCGCTCGCCGCTCGGCAGCGTCAGTTCGGAGTCGACGAACAGCCGCTCGGCCAGTTGCGGCGTACGCGCCAGCGACGCCCCGAACCGCTCGATCTCGGCAACATCGATCCCCACACCGATAATCACAACGCCAACTCGCTTCGCTACTCCACGGTCACCGACTTCGCGAGGTTACGCGGTTGGTCCACTTCGTTGCCGCGGGCGGTCGCCAGCTCGCACGCGAAGACCTGCAACGGCACGGTCGCCACCAGCGGCTGGAGCAGCGTCGGCGTCGCCGGGATCCGGATCAGGTGGTCGGCGTACGGGACGACCGCCTCGTCGCCCTCCTCCGCGATCACGATGGTCCGCGCCCCGCGCGCCCGGATCTCCTGGATGTTCGACACGATCTTGTCGTGCAGCACGGAGCGCCCGCGCGGCGACGGCACGACCACCACCACCGGCAGGTCCTTCTCGATCAGCGCGATCGGGCCGTGCTTGAGCTCGCCCGCGGCGAAGCCCTCGGCGTGCATGTACGCCAGCTCCTTGAGCTTGAGCGCGCCCTCCAGCGCCACCGGGTACCCGACGTGCCGCCCGAGGAACAGCACGGTGTCCTTGTCGGCGAGCGAGCGCGCGAGGCGCCGTACCGGCTCCATGGTCTCCAGTACGGTGTCCACGGCCGCGGCGATGTCGGACAGCTCGCGGATCACCGCCTCGATCTCGTCGCCCCACTTCGTGCCCCGGACCTGCCCGAGGTACAGCGCGACCAGGTAGCAGGCCACCAGCTGCGTCAGGAACGCCTTGGTCGAGGCGACGGCCACCTCCGGACCGGCGTGCGTGTACAGCACCGCGTCCGATTCGCGCGGGATCGTCGACCCGTTCGTATTGCAGATGGCCAGCACCTTTGCGCCCTGTTCGCGCGCGTGCCGCAGCGCCATCAGGGTGTCCATGGTCTCGCCGCTCTGCGAGATCGCGACCACCAGCGTCCGCTGGTCCAGGATCGGGTCGCGGTAGCGGAACTCGCTCGCCAGCTCCGTCTCGCACGGGATGCGGGTCCAGTGCTCGATGGCCAGTTTCGCGATCATGCCCGCGTGGTACGCCGTACCGCACGCCACGATCACGACCTTGTCGACCTCCCGGAGCACCGAGACGGGGATGCGCACCTCGTCCAGGCTCAGCGAGCCGCTCGCGTCGATCCTGCCCAGGAGGGTGTCGGCGACGGCCTTGGGCTGCTCGGCGATCTCCTTGAGCATGAAGTAGTCGTACCCCCCCTTCTCGGCCGCCGAGGCGTCCCAGTCCACGTGGTACGCCCGCACGGTCGCGGGCGCACCGCCGAAGTCGGTCACCGTGACCCCGTCCCGGCGCAGCTCGACGACCTGGTCCTGTCCCAGCTCGATCGCGGACCGGGTGTGGGCGATGAACGCGGCCACGTCCGAGGCGAGGAAGTTCTCCCCCTCGCCGACGCCCACCACGAGCGGGGAGTTCCGGCGGGCCCCGACCACCACGTCCGGTGCGTCGGCGTGCACCGCGACCAGCGTGAACGCCCCCTCCAGACGCCGGCACACCTGCCGCATGGACTCCGCGAGGTCCCCGCACGCGCCGAAACGCTCGGCCAGCAGGTGGGCGACGACCTCGGTGTCCGTCTCGGACTCCAGCCGGTGCCCGCGCTCGGCCAGTTCGGCGCGCAGCGCGGCGAAGTTCTCGATGATGCCGTTGTGCACGACGGCCACCCGGCCCGCGTTGTCGAGGTGCGGGTGGGCGTTGACGTCGGTGGGCCCGCCGTGGGTCGCCCAGCGGGTGTGCCCGAGTCCCGTGGAGCCGGCCGGCAGCGGATGCCCGACCAGTTCCTTCTCCAGGTTGACCAGTTTTCCGGCCTTCTTGGTGGCAGCGAGCTCCCCGTCGGCGAGCACGGCGACCCCCGCCGAGTCGTAGCCGCGGTACTCCAGCCGCTTGAGTCCGGCGATGACCACATCGAGCGCCGACTGCGCTCCCACGTAACCCACAATTCCGCACATACGGCGCAGCGTACGCGGAAGTCGGCCGCCTGCCCCGTACCTGAACAAGACGAAAAACCCGCCCCGGCGAATGCGCCGGGGCGGGATCGACGGACGACTCGAACAGCTCTGCGGGCCGGGGTTCAGCCGAGCTTCTTGACCTGCGCGTCCACGACCGGCTTGGGCTGCTCCGCCGTGCCGGCCAGGCTCAGGCCGTAGAACGACGCCAGGGTGTTGCCCCTGCGCACGACGACGAGCTGCGAGGTGGTCTTCTCGCCGTCCGCTTCGGCCTCCACCACGTACGCCAGGGCGGCGTCGCCCGCGGTGACCGGGGCGCCGGCACCGACCTTGGAGATCTTGACCTTGTCCGGGCCGCTGGTCACGCCGTATCCCCCGGCGCACGCCGTGCCGGCGGTCTTCAGCGCGGTGAAGGCCTCCTCCGCGCCCTTGCCGTCGTAGGAGGCGAGGGTGACCTGGGTGACGGTGCCGGAGAGCGCCTCCAGGCCGGCCTTCAGCTTGTCCTCGGGGGCGGCGGTGGCGGACGCGCCCTTCGGCTTGGCGGTGACCTTGGTGCGCGCGACGCCCGTGGACGCCCCGACCGGCGCGCCGGACTGCGCCTTGACCAGCGGCAGGCAGTCGGCCTTGTCGGAGGTGGCGGCCCCGGCCGCGGCGGCCTCGTCCGCGCCCGGCGCCTTGAAGACGTGCTCCGGCAGGTCGGCCCGGGCCACGAGCAGGCCGGCCAGCTCCGCGTCCGTCTTCCCCTTCGCGGCCGGGGCCGCGGACGACGCGGCGGCGGACGGCCCGGCGTCGGCCTTCTTGTCGTCCGCCTGGCCGGAACCGCAGGCGGTGGCCAGCAGGGCCAGGGACACCGCGGAGGCGGTCAGGACGGTACGACGGACAAGGGTGCTGTGCACGAAAGGTCTCCCCCGGAAAACGACAACGGCAACGGCGGCCGCAAGGCAACCGCCATGATCGGCAATCTACGGGGCCGCCCGACCGGGGGCAGCCCGCTTCCCGCGGCGGGCCCGCGTTCGTGACCGGGGCGAGATCCACTCGCGTCCGGACCGCGCCCGGGTCCGGAACCGCCACAGGACATCCCGCGGACACCGCACCGCCGGCCGCGGGGCCCCGCACGTGACCGACCACACCACCCACAACCGCCCCCGAGCCACGACAATGGCCCTGTGATCACTTCGCCGCCACGAAGCACGCCGGACAGCGCGATGGAGCGCCCCGACCGGCCCGAGCGACCCCACCGCCGGGCCGAGGTCTCCCCGTACGTCGACCTCACCCGCGCCGAGTGGAGTGCGCTGCGCGAGCGCACCCCGCTCCCCCTGACGGCCGACGAGGTCGAGCGGCTGCGCGGTCTCGGCGACGTCATCGACCTCGACGAGGTCCGGGACGTCTACCTCCCCCTCTCCCGCCTCCTCAACCTCTACGTCGGCGCCACCAGCAACCTCCGCGGCACCCTCAACACCTTCCTCGGCGACGCCGGCAACGGACACGGCGCCCAGCAGGGCACCCCCTTCGTCATAGGGGTCGCAGGGTCCGTCGCCGTCGGCAAGTCCACCGTGGCCCGCCTGCTCCAGGCCCTGCTGGCCCGCTGGCCGGAGCACCCGCGGGTGGAGCTGGTCACCACCGACGGGTTCCTCTACCCGATGAAGGAGCTCCAGCGGCGCGGGCTGACCTCCCGCAAGGGCTTCCCCGAGTCGTACGACCGGCGCGCGCTCACCCGCTTCGTCGCGGACATCAAGGCGGGCAAGGACGAGGTCAGCGCCCCCGTCTACTCGCACCTGATCTACGACATCGTCCCCGGTGAGCAGCTCGTCGTACGCCGCCCGGACATCCTGATCGTCGAGGGGCTCAACGTGCTCCAGCCGGCCCTGCCCGGCAAGGACGGCCGTACGCGCGTCGCGCTCGCCGACTACTTCGACTTCAGCGTGTACGTGGACGCCCGGCCCGAGGACATCGAGCGCTGGTACCTCAACCGGTTCCGGAAGCTGCGCGAGACCGCCTTCCAGAATCCCTTCTCCTACTTCCGCAAGTACACCCAGGTCTCCGAGGAGGAGGCCATGGAGTACGCGCAGACCATGTGGCGCACGATCAACAAGCCCAACCTCCTGGAGAACGTCGCCCCCACCCGCGGCCGCGCGACGCTCGTCGTGCGCAAGGGCCCGGACCACAAGGTGCAAAAACTCAGCCTCCGCAAGCTCTGACCGCCTCGCGGCGGGGGTGCGGACCGGGCCGGACCCGGCCCCCGGGCCCGGGGAACGCCACGGCCCCGCCCCCCGCGAGCGGCGGGTGGCGGGGCCGGTACTGCGTCCGGAGTCGGCCGGGGCTAGCCCAGTGCCGACTTCACGACGTCCGCGAGGCGCCCGGCGACCGCGCGGGCCTGCTCGATGTCGGCGGCCTCGACCATCACCCGTACGAGCGGCTCGGTGCCGGACGGACGGAGCAGTACGCGGCCGGTGGTGCCCAGCTCGCGCTCGGCGTCGGCGACGGCCGCGGCCAGCTCGGCGGAGGTCTTGACCCGGGACTTGTCCACGTCGGGGACGTTGATCAGCACCTGCGGCAGCCGCTGCATGACACCCGCGAGCTCGGCCAGCGAACGGCCGGTGGCCGCGACGCGCGCGCCCAGCATCAGGCCGGTGAGCGTGCCGTCGCCGGTGGTGGCGTGGTCGAGGATGATCACGTGCCCGGACTGCTCGCCGCCGAGCGCGTAGCCGTGCTCCTTCATCGACTCCAGGACGTACCGGTCGCCGACGCCGGTCTGCACGACCTGGATGCCCTCGCCCTCCATGGCCAGCTTGAAGCCGAGGTTGGACATCACGGTGCCGACGACGGTGTTGCCGCGCAGGGAGCCCGCCTCGCGCATGGCCAGGGCCAGCACGGCGAGGATCTGGTCGCCGTCGACCTCGGCGCCGGAGGCGTCGACCGCGAGGCAGCGGTCCGCGTCGCCGTCGTGCGCGATGCCGAGGTCGGCGCCGTGCTCGACGACGGCCTGCTTGAGCAGACCCAGGTGGGTGGAGCCGCAGCCGTCGTTGATGTTGAGGCCGTCCGGCTCGGCGCCGATGGTGACGACCTCGGCACCCGCCCGGGTGAAGGCCTCGGGCGAGACGCGGGCGGCCGCGCCGTGCGCCTCGTCCAGGACGATCTTGAGTCCGTCGAGGCGGTTGGGCAGGACCCCCATGAGGTGGGCGACGTACTTGTCGAAGCCCTCGTCGTAGTCGGAGACGCGGCCGACGCCGGCGCCGGTCGGACGGTCCCAGGGGGCGCCGGTGCGGTGCTCCTCGTAGACGGCCTCGATGCGGTCCTCCAGCTCGTCGGCGAGCTTGTGGCCGCCCCGGGCGAAGAACTTGATCCCGTTGTCGGGCATCGCATTGTGGCTGGCGGAGAGCATCACGCCGAGGTCGGCGCCCAGCGCACCGGTGAGATACGCCACCGCCGGGGTGGGCAGCACACCGACGCGCAGGACGTCCACCCCCGCGCTCGCGAGGCCCGCGACGACCGCGGCCTCCAGGAATTCGCCGGAGGCACGGGGGTCGCGCCCGACGACCGCGGTCGCCCGGTGGCCCGCGAAGGTGCCCGCCTCGGCGAGTACGTGGGCAGCCGCCACGGAGAGACCGAGCGCGAGCTCAGCCGTCAGATCCGCGTTGGCGACGCCGCGTACACCGTCCGTCCCGAAGAGTTGTCCCACCGTTGTCCTCCCGAGTTCACGCTTCGTTTGTGACCGCTTGTGACATGTATTTGCCGCTTGTGGCGGTAAACGAACCGCCCCGACAGCACGGAGAGTGCTGCCGGGGCGGTTTGTTGCTGAACAGCAGGCGCAGATTAACGCTTGCTGTACTGCGGGGCCTTACGGGCCTTCTTGAGACCGGCCTTCTTGCGCTCGACCGCACGGTCGTCGCGGGAAAGGAAGCCGGCCTTCTTCAGCGCCGGGCGGTTGTTGTCGACGTCGGCCTCGTTCAGGGCACGGGCCACGCCGAGGCGCAGGGCGCCGGCCTGACCGGAGACGCCGCCACCCGCGATGCGGGCGATGATGTCGTAGCGACCGTCGAGCTCGAGGAGCTTGAACGGCTCGTTGACTTCCTGCTGGTGCACCTTGTTGGGGAAGTAGTCCTCAAGGGTGCGACCGTTGATCTTCCACTTGCCGGTGCCCGGAACGATCCGGACGCGGGCGATGGCGTTCTTGCGACGGCCCAGGCCGGCGGCCGGCTGCGGGTCGCCGAAGCGGCCGGCAAGGGACTCGGAGGTGTAGTCGCCCTCGACGACGACCTCAGACTCGGTGGTGTACTCCTCGACGCCCTCGAACTCTTCGACGGGGGTCTCGGCGGTGGTCTCGGCCACGATGCTCCTCAGAATTTTCTACGTCTTAGGGGGTGGCCGGAACTACTGCGCGACCTGGGTGATCTCGAACGGCACCGGCTGCTGGGCAGCGTGGGGGTGCTGGTCGCCCGAGTAGACCTTCAGCTTCGAGAGCATCTGACGGCCCAGGGTGTTCTTGGGGAGCATGCCCTTGACGGCCTTCTCGACGGCCTTCTCCGGGTTGTTCGCCAGGAGGTCGTCGTAGCGCACGGAGCGGAGACCGCCCGGGAAGCCGGAGTGGCGGTACGCCATCTTCTGGGACGCCTTGTTGCCGGACAGGTGCACCTTGTCGGCGTTGATGATGACGACGAAGTCACCCATGTCCATGTGGGGCGCATAGGTCGGCTTGTGCTTGCCCCGCAGGAGGGCAGCGGCCTGGGTCGCCAGACGGCCGAGGACAACGTCCTGGGCGTCGATGACGAGCCACTGGCGCGAGATGTCGCCGGGCTTGGGGCTGAACGTACGCACGCGTATGCCTTCGCTTCTTCAGTGGTGGTATCCCAAGGGCGCAAGCCCCACGGGAAGGTCCTGACAGGGTCACCACGGACGATCACGACAGCCCTCGTTCACATCGGGGACGCAACCCGTGTGAACCGCTGGTCATCGGTCCGGTGGACCGGCGTAAGGCCCTTTCACGTGAGAATGAGAAAGCCAATACGCATAACAAACCAGCAGGATACCCAAGCAGACCCGTACGGGTCAAAACGCGGTCCGCGATGCCGATTCTGCTGGCGTCGCGGCGCACTCCGGTTCGGTCCTGGGTGGGGACCCCGCAGTTGTTACGGGTCCCAGAGTAACCCGGCCGGAGAGCAGCGCACGACGCGCCAGCAGGAACGCGAGCCCGCACAGGGTGGCGCAGTCCTTGAAGGCGCGCCGTTTGTGGGCCAGCTCGGAGGGCCACGGAACCAGCGCCACCTGGGGCGTCAGGGCCAGCCAGAACCAGGGCGAGCGGGGCATCGAGCCCGGCCGCACCGCCGAGGCCAGCAGCAGCGGAAGCACCACCAGCAGGTAGTGGTCGAAGGACGGCCGCGAGACCAGGAATGCGGCGAGCATCACCATGCAGGCCGTCTCCGCGAGCCGCAGCTCTCCCCCGTCCTCGTCCCCCGGACCGTCCGTCCGCCGCCACCGCCGCCACACCGCGACCAGCCCGCCCAGCGCCCCCGCCCCCGCGAGCAGCACCGCGACGGGCTCCGGCACCCCCAGCCGCGGCAGCACCGCGATCGGCGAGGCGTCCCAGGGCAGCGCGTACGCGTCCTGCCCCTGGAGCAGGAACGGCAGCGTCTTGGTGACGAACAGCGTCGGACTCGGCATCATCAGCGCCCCGAGCAGGGAGACGCCGAGCGGCACCAGCACGGCCACGGCCAGCCCCCGCCACTGCCGGGCCAGGACGAAGAGCAGCCCGACCGGCACCAGCATGGGCTTGCAGGCGACGGCCAGTCCCACCACCAGCCCGGCCGCCGCCCACGACCGGCGCTGCGCGAACAGCAGCGCCACGGGCAGCGCGGCCGCCGAGATGGCGGTCCAGTTGCCGATCAGCACGAGGTTCACGTACGGCTTGTAGGCCAGGGCCAGCGCGGCGAACCCGCCGACCGCGAAACGGGAGCGCGCCGGCACCGAGAACAGCCGCAGCGCGGCCCACCAGCCGACGGCCAGCAGGGCGGACATCGCCAGGGGGAGCACCCAGCGCAGCACCGGCTGCGGCAGCAGCGCCTCGGGCACGGCCATGATCACGGCGCTCGGGAGGTACAGGAACCGCTTGTCCTCGTACGGGGACCCGCCCGCCAGCAGCGTCTGCGCGGCCTTGACCACGAAGGCGTTGTCCGAGCCCCAGTTCTCCCGCAGGCTGGTGGAGACCGCGATGCCGAGCACCACGGCCAGCGCCACCGCGTGCCAGGGCCCGGACGCCGGCCGCAGCAGCCAGGCCACCAGCCGGTGACCGACCGAGGGATCCCGTACGGTGTCCCATCCCCTGAGCCAGGTGCCAGGCCGCAGCCGCACAACGCCTCCCCGATCGGCGCCCGGGGCGGTCTCCCCCCTCGGCGCTTCCGCTCGACCCTACGTTCGCCCCACCGTCGACCGGGGGCCGAAGCCCCGCTCAGCGCTTCCGCTCGACCCTGCGTTCGTCCCAGACGGGTTCCTGAGTCTCTCGTACAACACCGTCCGAGCCGAAGACCAGGAAACGGTCAAATGTCCGCGCGAACCACCGGTCGTGCGTGACGCACAGCACAGTGCCCTCGTACGACTCCAGGCCCTCTTGGAGCGCCTCCGCCGACTCCAGGTCCAGGTTGTCCGTCGGCTCGTCCAGCAGCAGTGCCGTGGTGCCGGCCAGCTCCAGCAGCAGGATCTGGAACCGCGCCTGCTGGCCGCCCGACAGCTTCTCGAACGGCTGGTCCCCCTGGCGCTCCAGCTCGTACCGGCGCAGGACCCCCATGGCGGCGCCGAGCGGCTTCGCCGCCTCCGTCCACAGGATGTCGACGAGGGTGCGGCCGAACAGTTCCGGATGGGCGTGCGTCTGCGCGAAGTGGCCGGGGACCACCCGCGCGCCCAGCTTCCAGTCACCCGTGTGCTTGACGTCCTCGCCCGCCAGCAGCCGCAGGAAGTGCGACTTGCCGGAACCGTTCGAGCCGAGCACCGCGACCCGTTCCCCGTAGAAGACCTCCAGTGAGAAGGGCTTCATGAGGCCCGTGAGCTCCAGGTTCTCCACGGTCAGCGCGCGCACGCCGGTCCGGCCGCCCTTGAGCCGCATCTTGATCTCCTGCTCGCGCGGCGGCTCCGGCGGCGGGCCGGCCTCCTCGAACTTCTGGAAGCGCGTCTGCATCGCCTTGTAGCGCGAGGCCATGTCGGGGCTGATCGCCGCCTGGTTGCGCAGGCGCAGGACCAGCGCCTTCAGCCGGGCGTGCTCCTCGTCCCAGCGCCGCTTGAGCTCCTCGAAGCGCGCGAAGCGCTCCTTGCGGGCCTCGTGGTACGTGCCGAAGCCCGAGCCGTGCACCCACACGTCGGTGCCCGTGGGGCTCGGCTCCAGGCTGACGATCTTCTCGGCGGCCCGGGAAAGCAGCTCCCGGTCGTGCGACACGAAGAGCACCGTCTTGCGGGTGGCCTTGAGCTGCTGCTCCAGCCACCGCTTGCCCGGGACGTCCAGGTAGTTGTCCGGCTCGTCGAGCAGCAGCACCTCGTCCGGCCCGCGCAGCAGCGCCTCCAGCACGAGCCGCTTCTGCTCACCGCCGGACAGCGTGCGCACCTCGCGGAACTGCGCGGCGTCGTACGGGATGGCCAGTGCGGCCATGGTGCAGACGTCCCACAGGGTCTCCGCCTCGTACCCCTGGACGTCGGCCCAGTCGCTGAGCGCCTGCGCGTACGCCATCTGCGCGGCCTCGTCGTCCACCGTCATGATCAGGTGCTCGGCGTGGTCGACGGCCTTCGCGGCCTCCCGGATCCGCGGCTGGGCCACGGACACCAGCAGGTCGCGGACCGTGGTCTCGTCCCGTACGGAGCCCACGAACTGCGACATCACGCCGAGGCCGCCGCTGACGGTGACCCCGCCGCCGTGCGGCTGGAGATCACCGGAGATCAGTTTCAGCAGGGTGGACTTGCCGGCCCCGTTCGCCCCGACCAGGGCGACGACCGACCCCTCCCCCACGCGGAAGGAGACGTCGGGGAGCAGGACCCGCCCGTCGGGAAGGTAGTACTCCAGGTGGCTGGCTTCGAGATGTCCCATGCCGGGCATTGTCCAGGCCAGGCGCCCGTCGGCCCAAACGGATTAGCGTGGGGTCAGCAGCAGCCCTTGCCGGGCAGGGTGCGCATGTTCCGCGCCTCCTTGCTGCGGGCGGCCAGCAGCTCGTCCGCCGGGTAGCCGACCTCCTCCAGGGTGAGCCCGTGCGGCTTGACGACGTGCACCGAGGAGTCCCGTACGGCGGCACGCAGGACCTTCCCGGGCCAGTCGGTGGGCCGGTGCCCGTCGCCGACGTGCAGCAGGGCGCCGACCAGCGAGCGGACCATGTTGTGGCAGAAGGCGTCCGCCCGGACGGTCGCGGTCACGATCCCGTCCTCGGCACGCTCCCAGCTGAGCTGCTGGAGGGTGCGGATGGTCGTGGCGCCCTCGCGCTTCTTGCAGTACGCGGCGAAGTCGTGCTCGCCGAGCAGCGCGGCGGCGGCCTCGTTCATGGCGTCCACGTCCAGCGGCCACTGGTGCCACAGCACGTGCCCGCGGCGCAGCGGGTCGACGCCGCCCTGGTGGTCGCCGACGCGGTAGGCGTAGCGGCGCCAGATGGCCGAGAACCGGGCGTTGAAGCCCTCCGGGGCCTCGGCGACCTTCCACACGCGGACGTCGTGCGGCAGCCGGCCCGCGAGCCGGCGCAGCAGCTTGTCATGGTGCTCGGCCCACACGTCCTCGGCGATGTCGAACTGGGCGACCTGTCCGCGGGCGTGCACGCCCGCGTCGGTCCGCCCGGCGACGGTCAGCTCGACCGGGTACGGCAGGCGCATCACGGTCTGCAGGGCCGACTCCAGCTCGCCCTGCACGGTCCGCAGCGTCCGCTGCTTCGCCCAGCCGGAGAAGTCCTTGCCGTCGTACGACAGGTCCAGCCGTACCCGGACGTGCCCGGGCTCCACCTCGTCACTCACGTGACACATCCTCTCAGCTGCATCTTTCGAACCAATGCAGAACGGGCCCGCCCCCGGAAGGGGCGGGCCCGTTCAGAGCCGATCAAGCAAGCTCGATCCCGGAGCGGGATCAGGCCTCCTTGGTCTCCTCGGCGGCGGGAGCCTCGGCCACGGCCTCGGCGTCCTTGGCGGCGCGCTTGGTGGCGGCCTCGGCCTCACCAGTGGCCTGCTGGGCGACCGTGAGGGCCTCGACCAGCTCGATCACGGCCATCGGGGCGTTGTCGCCACGACGGTTGCCGATCTTGGTGATGCGCGTGTAACCACCGGGGCGGTTCTCGTAGCGCGGGGCGATCTCGGTGAACAGCGTGTGCACGATGCTCTTGTCCGTGATCGTCTGCAGCACCAGGCGACGGTTGTGGATGTCGCCCTTCTTGGCCTTGGTGACCAGACGCTCGGCGTAGGGACGCAGGCGGCGGGCCTTGGCCTCGGTGGTGGTGATGCGGCCGTGCTCGAAGAGCGCCTTCGCGAGGTTCGCGAGAAGGTGCTTCTCGTGCGCGGCGGAGCCGCCCAGACGGGCACCCTTTGCGGGACGCGGCATGGTGTTACTCCTTCATATCTGCACCGGCCGTGTCAGGTACCGGTGTCAGTTCCCCCGGGGCGGCCGCCCCGGGAAAGTCTTCTCAGTACTGCTCGGTCTCGACGAAACCGGCGTCCGCGTCGTCGTCGGCGCCGAAGGCGTCGGCTGCGGCGGTCGGGTCGAATCCGGGCGGGCTGTCCTTGAGGGCCAGGCCCATGCCGGCCAGCTTCGCCTTGACCTCGTCGATCGACTTCGCACCGAAGTTGCGGATGTCGAGCAGGTCGGCCTCGGAGCGGGCGACGAGCTCACCCACGGAGTGGATGCCCTCGCGCTTGAGGCAGTTGTACGACCGGACGGTGAGCTCGAGCTCCTCGATCGGCAGCGCCAGGTCGGCGGCCAGGGCGGCGTCCGTCGGGGACGGGCCCATGTCGATGCCCTCGGCGTCGATGTTGAGCTCGCGGGCCAGACCGAACAGCTCGACCAGGGTCTTGCCGGCGGACGCCATGGCGTCGCGCGGGCGCATGGCCTGCTTGGTCTCGACGTCGACGATCAGCTTGTCGAAGTCGGTGCGCTGCTCGACTCGGGTCGCCTCGACCTTGTAGGTGACCTTGAGGACCGGGCTGTAGATGGAGTCGACCGGGATGCGGCCGATCTCCTGGCCCAGCTGCTTGTTCTGGACGGCGGAGACGTAGCCGCGACCGCGCTCGACGGTCAGCTCCATCTCCAGCTTGCCCTTGCCGTTGAGCGTGGCGAGGACGAGGTCCGGGTTGTGCACCTCGACACCGGCCGGGGGCGCGATGTCGGCAGCGGTGACCAGGCCGGGACCCTGCTTGCGCAGGTACATCACGACCGGCTCGTCGTGCTCCGAGGAGACGACCAGCTGCTTGATGTTCAGGATGATGTCGGTGACGTCTTCCTTGACACCGGGCACGGTGGTGAACTCGTGCAGGACGCCGTCCACGCGGATGCTGGTGACGGCGGCACCCGGGATCGAGGACAGGAGCGTGCGGCGCAGCGAGTTGCCGAGGGTGTAGCCGAAGCCCGGCTCCAGCGGCTCGATCACGAACCGCGAGCGGTACTCGTCGACGACCTCTTCGGTCAGCGAAGGACGCTGAGCGATAAGCATGTCTGTGTTCCTTCAGTCGTGGACGCCCACTATTTGACGCCCGACATGTACTGCTGGGTACTGCAAGGGTACGGGCGGCACGGCCCCCGAAGGGGTCGTACCGCCCGGACACTCAAAGACGCACAGGTGCGTCCGCTGCGTCAGACGCGGCCTTTCGCTTCGACGAAGCGAAAGGTCCGGCAGTCGTCAGACGCGGCGGCGCTTCGGCGGGCGGCAGCCGTTGTGCGGGGTGGGGGTGACGTCCTGGATCGAGCCGACCTCGAGGCCGGTGGCCTGGAGGGAGCGGATCGCGGTCTCGCGGCCGGAGCCCGGACCCTTGACGAAGACGTCAACCTTGCGCATGCCGTGCTCCTGCGCGCGGCGGGCGGCCGACTCGGCGGCCATCTGCGCGGCGAAGGGGGTGGACTTGCGCGAGCCCTTGAAGCCGACGTGGCCGGCGGAGGCCCAGGAGATCACGTTGCCCGAGGGGTCGGTGATCGAGACGATGGTGTTGTTGAACGTGCTCTTGATGTGGGCGTGCCCGTGAGCGACGTTCTTCTTTTCCTTGCGGCGCACCTTCTTGGCAGCGCCCTGACGACCCTTGGGGGGCATCTAAATCTCCTACGGGAGGTGGTCGGTCCTACAGCGCAAGACCGCTGAACAGGACTACTTCTTGCCCGGCTTCTTCTTACCGGCGATCGCGCGACGCGGGCCCTTGCGGGTACGCGCGTTCGTGCTGGTGCGCTGACCGTGCACCGGCAGGCCACGACGGTGGCGGATGCCCTGGTAGCACTGGATCTCGATCTTGCGGCGGATGTCGCCCTGGATCTCGCGGCGGAGGTCACCCTCGGTACGGAGGTTGGCGTCCACGTACTCGCGGATCTTGACGAGGTCCTCTTCGGCCAGGTCACGAACGCGGGTGTTCGGGTTCACGCCGGTGGAGGCGAGGATCTCCTTGGACCGGGTGCGCCCGATACCGAAGACGTAGGTGAGTGCGATCTCCACGCGCTTTTCGCGCGGGATGTCAACACCGGAAACGCGTGCCATTCAATGGCTCCTGTGTGTTCGGGGGTCTTCCGCAGAACCACTCCCGACCGCCGACCACACCTGATGAGTGGTGGTACGCCCGGGTCCCCGGCCCCCGCCGGAGGTGCCGCCGGCCCTTCTCAGGGCTGGGCGGGCTCTGCGTATGTACGTTTTCTTACGTCGCGCGAAGAACTGCGGAAGGCAGGTCGGTCGGCGTGCGTCAGCCCTGGCGCTGCTTGTGGCGCAGGTTGTCGCAGATGACCATGACCCGACCGTGACGGCGGATCACCTTGCACTTGTCGCAGATCTTCTTGACGCTCGGCTTGACCTTCATGTTGGTGAGGTTCTCCGGGTCAGTGCCACCACCCGTACCGGGACGTCCGCCCAGGCAGGAGTGAGGACAAGATCTACTTGTATCGGTAGACGATCCGGCCACGCGTCAGGTCGTACGGAGACAGCTCCACAACGACCCGGTCATCCGGGAGGATGCGGATGTAGTGCATACGCATCTTGCCGCTGATGTGCGCGAGGACCTTGTGACCGTTCTGCAGTTCCACCTTGAACATCGCGTTCGGGAGGGACTCGATCACGGTGCCCTCGATTTCGATGGCACCTTGCTTCTTGGCCACGCTTCGCCCTTCGAATCGGCTACCTTGATCAGCTCCCCGCTTCGCATGCGGACATGCGGGTGCAAAGGAGCCGACGAGTCAGTCTACGTCAGGGCACCCAGAAAGACGAATCCGGAAAGTTTGCCCTACAGCGTAGATCATTAACCAAGCGGATCCGGCGCCGTGGTCACGCCGTACTCCGCAAGCTTCGCCTTGCCGCAGTCCGGGCTGGTCAGGACGATGGGGCCGGCTTCGGTCAGGGCGATCGAGTGCTCCCAGTGCGAGGACCAGGTGCCGTCCGTCGTGATGACCGTCCAGTCGTCCGCCAGGACCTCCGTCTGGGGGGTGCCCAGGGAGACCATCGGCTCGATCGCCAGGCAGACGCCCGGAACCAGCTTGATGCCCTTGCCCCGCTTGCGCGAGACGTAGTTCAGCAGGTGCGGGTCCATGTGCATCTCGGAACCGATGCCGTGGCCGCCGTAGTCCTCGATGATCCCGTACTTGCCCGTCGCGGGCCGCGGCTGGCGGCGGATGTAGCCCTCGATCGCCTTGGAGATGTCCACGAGGCGGTTGCCGAGCTTCATCGCTGCGATGCCGGCCCACATCGACTCCTCGGTCACCCGGGAGAGCTCCACGAGCTCCGGAGCGTGTCCGGTGCCCACGAACGCCGTGTACGCGGCGTCGCCGTGCCAGCCGTCGACGATCGCACCGGCGTCGATCGAGATGATGTCGCCGTCCTTGAGGACCGTCTTGTCGTCCGGGATGCCGTGGACGACGACCTCGTTCACCGAGGTGCAGATCGTCGCGGGGAAGCCGCCGTAACCGAGGAAGTTCGACTTGGCCCCGGCATCCGCGATGACCTTGCGGGCCACCATGTCCAGATCCCGCGTCGTGGCGCCGGGCACGGCCGCCTCACGGGTCGCCGCGTGGATCGCGGCGACGACCAGCCCTGCCTCGCGCATCTTCGCGATCTGCTCGGGGGTCTTGATCTGGACCATGGGAAGTGCCTTCCACCTTCGGATCTGCGTAATCGGGTCGTCTCAACAGTACGGGGGCGGGGGGGGGCGGGGCACCGCCCCCGCCCAGAGGGAACAAGGGGGGTCAAAGATTTTGGGGTGCACCCCGCCCGCGGGGGAGAGCGCGCCCGCCCCACCGGCGGGGGGGTGTCACACGC